>JAITTF010000134.1 GCA_031287215.1 Bacteroidales bacterium | reverse complement strand
AAACCAAAATTTATTGTTTGATCCAAAACAGAATCGCTTATGAAATAATTATTAACAAACAGATTATCAACAGCATAAAAGAATTTTAGTCATGAAAAAACATTTTTTATTAATTTTTTGCATTTCCTTTTTATTAGGTAATGTACAAGCCTCTTATGAAAAAAACATTCCCCAAACCTTGCAACAACCCAATGGTGAAATTATTCATTGTTTTGCGTCTGGTGATGAATATTATAATTACTTACACGACAAAGATGGATATACGATCATTCAAAATCCTGCTACCGGATATTATGTATATGCCCAAAAAGAGGGTAATCTGGTGGTGCCCTCTCCATACATTGTTGGTTCGGTACACCCTTCAATAGTGGGACTAACTCCAAATGTAAATATTACTCCTGAAGAGATGTTGGCTATCAGGCATGAAAAAAGCCGTTTTTTAGATTCTCTTCAACACACACATTTGTCAAGAGGTCCAAATAAAGGGAACTTCAATAACATTGTTATTTTTATTCGTTTTCAAGACCAAACAGAGTTTCCCACCCCATTTTCTACAGTAAATTCCAAATTTAATGACTCAACAGCCAATGCTGTTTCTATGTTTAATTATTTTAAAGCTACATCTTATAATACACTTTTCCTGAGAGCCTCTTTTTATCCTCAACCTAATGGCAATGCAATTGTATCTTATCAAGATATTTACCCTAGAAATTATTTTTTGCCCTATTCGGAAGCAAATCCTGATGGGTATTCTGAAACTGCCAGAACTGGACGTGAAGCTGCTCTTCTTCAACGTGCTATTACAGCCATTCAAAATTTAGTGCCGGCAAACTTAAATATAGATTACGATTTAGATGGGAACGTAGATAATATTGTTTTTGTTGTTCGAGGAGCCTCCGGCGGCTGGAGTGATTTATTATGGTCTCATCGTTCCTCTCTTTATTCAGTAAATGTGCAACTTCATGGAAAGAGAGTTTGGGATTATAATTTTGTTATGGATGATGGAGGATTAAGTACTTCTACACTTTGTCATGAAATGTTTCATACTTTAAGTGCTCCCGACCTTTATCATTACGATTATGGTTTAGATGCAGTAGGAAGTTGGGATTTAATGTGTGCAAACGCATCTGTGCCACAACATTCAGGAGCTTATATGAAATTAAAATATGGCAAGTGGATTGATAATATTCCTGAAATTAATACTGCAGGGACTTACTCAATCAAACCTATTGGCGGAACGAGTAACGATAATGTGTGCTATAAAATCCTCACGGCACAGCCTTCTATTTTTTATGTTTTGGAGTATCGCTATAAAGGGATATTTTTTGAATCCGGTATTCCCGGAAGTGGTTTATTGGTTTACAGAATATTCCAAAATTGCAATTATGGCAATCCTTGCGATGGCAATGCAGCCTATAATGACATCAGTATTTTTGATGAAGTTTACATTTTTAGACCCGGTGGCAATTACTATATAGATGGAATGGGGTACTATCGTTTAAATCAAGGTACTATTAATCAAGCTAATTTTAGTTCTACTAATGGTAGAACGGCAATGAATCCTACCACGAACCCTTTTCCTTTTTATCCCGAACGTGATCAAGAACTGGAAAAATGGGTCTATACTATTGGTGCTTTAGATATTGCTAATATCGTTGAATTTGCGGGGGATAGCATTCAATTTACCTATAATACACCCAATTATGTAAATGTTTCTGAAGAACATATTGAACTTCCAAACCTGCCGGGAGCTTCTCACACTATCAATATTTCAAGTAATACTTCTTGGTACACCTATTCAAACAATGGGAGTTGGTATCATTTGAACTTGCCTACCGGACAAGGAAACCAAACTGTTACCATCTCTGTTATTGGATATAACAACTCTGCAGAACCACGATATGATACGCTCAGATTTTACGGTGCCGGAGCTTCCGTAAAAAATGTTTACATCTCTCAACCCGGTTTTTCATTCTCTATTTCTGATACTTTAGTAGAAATGTACAAACTCGCAAGCTCTACTACTATTAATCTTACTGCCGCAGGCAATTGGATGTCTTTAGCGCACGGCTGTAACTGGCTTACCGTCTCTCCTACCTCTGGTACCGGTTCAACTGAAATTACGCTCTCTGTTACAGAACTAACTTCAGGTAATGAAAGGATTTGCCAAATCCCATTTCTCTCCGCAAGCAATATGATTGTTGTTACGGTTGTACAAAAAAATACTCTTTCGGTCAACGATAATAAAGATTATAATATCTCCATTTATCCAAATCCAACTGATAATCGAATATTTATAGAAAACAAAAACAGTAACCTTTTTATTAAAAAAATTGCTGTTTTTGACCTCACCGGAAAATTAATCAGAGAAGAAGAGTGTTATACAAGTAATGCAAATATTGATTTAACAGATGCTAAATCAGGATTTTATCTGTTACATCTGTTGTTTAATAATGATATTCAAAAAATTTATAAGGTAATTAAAAGATAATAATAACAATTACTATTGGATATATGAGACCTACCATCATAGAATTTTTTAATCATAGTGTAGAAAAATTTGCTGATAATCCTTTCCTTTGGGAAAAAATCGACACTCAATTTGAACCCATAACTTACACAGAAACCAAAGCACAAACCCATCTAATTGCTGCCGGATTGATAGATCTGGGTGTACAAACAGGCGATAAAATAGCACTACTTTCCGAAGGGAGGAATGCGTGGATTATCGGTGAATTAGCGATTCTGCATATCGGTGCTGTCAACGTACCGCTCTCCATTAAACTGGAAGAGTGTAATGATTTGATTTTTAGGGTTTTACATTCTGAAGCAAAATATATTTTAGTTTCAGGAGGTCAATTAAAAAAAATCAGGGCTATAACAGATGCGATTCCTCAAGTGGAGAAAATTATTGTCATTGACCCTCAAAAGGAGTATCAATCGCGTGAAATGCCTCTTGATGATCTGTTGAAAACAGGAAAAAAGTTATTAGAGGAACAACCTGATATTGTGCTCAAAAGGTCTTTAGCTATTAAACCGGATGATATTGCGAATATCAGTTACACCTCCGGAACTACTGCCGATCCTAAAGGCATTTTGCTTACTCATAGGAATTATACTGCCAATACTGAGCAGGCGATGAGCCTCATGACCATACCTCCTTCCTACCGTACACTCATCATCTTACCTCTTGATCACTGTTTTGCTCATGTAGCCGGATTTTATAGTTTTATGGCTTATGGTGCCGGCGTAGGTACCGTACAAACCGGAAAAACAGGATTTGAAACTCTAAAAAACATTCCTCTTAATATCAAAGAGTTAAAACCAAGTATTCTTCTGAGTGTACCTTCTTTAGCTAAAAATTTTAAGAAAAACATTGAAAGTAGTATTAAATCACAAGGTATTTTGGTACAAAAACTCTTTAACTGGGCAATGAAATTATCTTATAGTTATAATAAAGAGGGTTTTAATAAAGGTCGTGGACTCCAAATTCTAAAAAAACCACTGATTTCTCTTTTTGATAAGATCTTATTTGCCAAAATTAGAGAAGCTTTTGGTGGGGAATTACAATATTTTATTGGTGGAGGTGCTTTATTAGACATTGAATTGCAGCGTTTTTTCTATGCAGTAGGTATTCCCATGTTTCAAGGATATGGACTTTCGGAAGCTACACCGATTATCTCCTCAAATAGTCTGCCTCGTCATAAATTGGGATCTTCCGGTTATTTAGTCAATAATATGGAGCTCAAAATTTGTGATTTAGAAGGAAAAGAACTGCCCAATTTTGAAAAAGGAGAGATTGTCATCAAAGGAGAGAATGTGATGAAGGGTTACTATAAAAACGAAAAAGCAACCGCTAAAACTATTATTGACGGTTGGCTTCATACCGGCGATATGGGCTACATGGACAACGATGGCTTTTTGTATGTAGTGGGGCGTTTTAAAAGTCTGCTTATTGCAAATGATGGAGAAAAATTTAGTCCTGAAGGCATCGAAGAGTCTTTGGCAGACAATTCTAATTATATTGAGCAGGTCGTGTTGCATAACAATCAGAATCCTTTTACAATCGCTTTGTTAGTTCCTAATAAAGAAGCTCTTAAACAATATATAAAAGAAAAACACCCTCATTTAGAATGGGCTTCAGAAGAAGCTAAACAAGTAGTTTTAAAGAAGATACAAAAAGAGATTGATGAATATAAAAAAGGAGGCAGATTGGAAGGGATGTTCCCTGAACGGTGGTTGCCGACAGCTGTTGCAGTGATCAATGAACCTTTTACCGAACAAA
>JAITTF010000067.1 GCA_031287215.1 Bacteroidales bacterium | reverse complement strand
AAATTTGGCAAAAAAACATTGAACTTGCACTAGGATTTGGTATTTCCACACAAACAGTCTCTAAATGGAGAAATAGATCAAGTTTAAAAAATTTATCATCGCGACCCCATACCATCCATCATGGGCTTTCTGCAATCTGTATTATCTATATAAAGTATATGAAGCTAAAACTGCTGATAATGCTGCTGATTTCTTGAAATTATGTGTTGATTTTTGATGCTATTTTTTGGTTTGTTATAGCACCTTCATAAAAGTAGAGACTCTGCATCAACTCAGGACATGTTTTGACGGCACTGGTGAGCGTGCCACTCGTTGCTAAGTCCACAATTAGAGGATATATAAAATTAGTTAGGGATACCGTAATGCCAATGGCATCTTCCTCACGAAAGAAAATATCGTTCAAAATACTGTCCGCATCTTCATCTTCTATCAAATCTAAGGCAAAAGCAGTGATGTTTTTTTGACTTAACAGGTCAAAATAGTGAAGATTGAGATTATAAATGTCAATAGAAGAGAGTATAATCTGTCCTTCTTTCATCTGATAAAGTTCTTGTTTGGTAAAAGGCTCTAACTTAACAATAACATCTGACATTTGGCAAATTACAGGTACACTTTCTATCAAATCGGCACCGGCATTGGCATACTCTAAATCGGTATATTTGGCATGTTTCCCGAAATTGCCCTCCACATAGACTTGAATCTCTTTTTCGGTCAATAGCTCAATTTTCTGAGGCATCATACACACAAAACCTTTAAAAGGAATGGTATCTTTGAGAAAACCTATGCTCAGATGCTGATTTTGTTCAGAAATGCACAAAAAATCCGGCTGAGGCTCATACTGCGTTACATTCAAATCTTCCATAATCTTTATAATTATTGATAAAAAAAACAATGATAAATCCTATCAAATTGATTATCAGTTTGTATTTCAATTTTTATGTACGGTTCTATTAAGTAACCAAAACTATTTTCAGGCCATTCCACAAAACAGTAGTTTCCACTCTCTAAATAATCGGTAATGCCAATTTCTTCTATCTCTTTTTTGCTCTCTATTCTATAAAAATCGAAATGATAAACCATACTATCATCAGCGGTAAAATACTCATTAATAATAGCAAAAGTAGGACTTGACGTCTGATCGGTAACCTGTAATACTTTACACAGCTCTTTAATCAGCGTAGTTTTTCCCGCACCCATTTCACCATAAAAGGCAAAAATACGCTGCTCAGGAAAAGTAGAAATAATCTCTTTTGCTAATGCAGGTAACTCATTTTCTTTAACTGTTTTCTTTATCATAAATAAAAATTAGAAAGGTATTCAGGGTAATTATTGAATAAATCCATCGGAGAAGCAATGATTTTCTTAAGGCAGATATTCTGTTTTTGGGCTACTTCAGCTATAATATCTTGAAAATAGAAGGCAATAGAACCTGACAATGAAATCTCAGTATAATGATGCTGAAAATAGCGGCTTTGTTTTTGAAAAAATTGTTCAAATGCATCATAACAAATACCTTTTATCATCTCATTGTCAATATGTTGAAGTAAAAATGGAGCTATTGAACTCAAAAAACGGTTTGGATTAGGTTGTTGATAGAGTTTTTGCAGTACGCTATTTCTGTCTATTTGAAACTCTTTTTCAAAAGATATTCTAACAGTATCCTCCCATGCATTTTCTAAATATTTGGCAACGAACAACTTTCCGATATGCGTTCCACTACCTTCATCTCCAAGTAGATAACCCAAAGAGGGAGTAATTTCTACAATCTCATTGCCATTATAGAAGCACGAACTCGAACCAGTCCCCAGAATGCCTATCCAGCCTGCATCTTGATTACATAAAGCTATGCAAGCACTTTTTAAATCAGAATCAACCGTAATGCAATTTATTGGAAATATAGTTTTTAAGATACTTCTAATTCTTTCAGCATTCACAGTATTACCACATCCGGCACCAAAAAAGGATATTTTTTCCGGTAATTGCTCTATCGCACGAGAAAGAACAGTAACAAAACCTACTAGAATATTCCTAATTTCATCATCCTCTACATAGTTACAGTTAAAACCACGATTAGCAAAACGGAGCAGCACTGAATTTCCATCAGTGAATAGGTATTCCGTTTTGGTGGCGCCGCTATCTATGATGAGATGCATCATGATTTTTGGGGTTAGATGAATTTAGAACGAGCTGTTACTAAAGGATTATTTCTTTTATAATCAGAAGATTTATAACGTTTTATCAATGGATGTGTTTCTAAAGCGACATCTTTTTCTACAAAATATTCATAAAAAAGTCTATCGGCTTCGTAATAGTTTTGTACCTGCAACTGTTCACAATCACTCTTACTAATCCCCAATCCATCTACAGGAGTGGCGTCTATACAAAGTTGCAAAGCCTCTTGTTGAAGACTATTATACTCTTTGAGCAAGTATTTTGATAAATGATAGACCTCTGTTTTCCAAAGATTCATAATGATTGCATAGTCGCCTACATCCCCATGAAGTGTCCAAAAACCGGTCAGATATTCCGTATAATTGTCGGTAGAGATGACTAACCCTTTATAGAGTTGAGCCAAATCAAAAAGCACAATCATACGCATGCGGGCTTTCATATTACCTTTTCTCATTTTCGACAACATGGTATCGTCTAATAAGATCAAATTTTTACAATTCTCGTAATAGGTAGGCGTTAAATCCATCAATTGGAAGTCGGTACAAAAATTTTCGCCTATTTTCACAGAGCGATCAATTTCTTCAGAGCTATTGGTTTCGATTGTAATAGAACGACCAATCAGCGGAATATGATTTTGTTGACAAACAGGATTAAGCAGAGCGGCACACAACGCACTATCAATTCCACCGGAGATACCTAAGACTAAAGAGTTCAGTTTATATTTTCTTATATACTCATCCATTTCATTACGGATAGCATCAACAACTTGTTTCAGTGCTAAATCATCGCTGATAAAAGGAAAAAATTGATGGTCAGGAGCTATCATATTCTTAAAAGTTTATTTATTGCCTAACAACTCGTTTTTAGTTCTATTGATCACCATTTTAGCAAAATCCTCTACCGGCATCACGCCCACATCTCCTACCCCATGTTCTCTCACAGAGACAGAATGATCGGCAGTCTCTTTTTCACCTATGATGAGCATAAAAGGTATTTTATTCATTTCGGCATCGCGGATTTTCCTGCCTGTTTTTTCGTTTCTTTCATCTACGATTGCTCTCACATTAAGCTCATCGAATTCTATTTTGAGTTGCTGAGCATAATCCAAATATTTTTCGCTAACGGGGAGAATGATAGCCTGTTCAGGGGTAAGCCAAAGCGGAAAATTGCCGGCAGTATGTTCCAAAAGGACAGCAACAAAACGTTCCATAGAGCCAAAAGGAGCACGATGAATCATCACCGGCGTTCTCTTTTGCTGGTCAGCATCCGTATAAAACAACTCGAATCTCTCCGGTAAATTATAATCCACTTGAACGGTACCTAACTGCCATTTTCTACCAAGAGCATCTTTCACCATAAAGTCAAGTTTAGGACCATAGAAAGCGGCTTCTCCTATTTCTACGATCGTTTCCAAACCTTTTTCGGCAGCTGCTTCCATAATAGCCGCTTCTGCTTTATGCCAATTGTCATCACTACCGATATATTTTTCTTTATTGACGGGGTCTTTAAGTGAAACTTGAGCTATATATTCTTTAAAATCTAAAGTTTTAAAAATATAAAGAATAATGTCTATCACCTTACAGAACTCCCCTTTCAGCTGGTCTGGAGTACAGAAAATATGGGCATCATCTTGCGTAAATCCTCGCACACGAGTCAAGCCATGTAATTCACCACTTTGTTCATAGCGATAAACTGTTCCAAATTCGGCAATGCGAACCGGCAGGTCGCGATACGAACGTGGTTTGGAGGCATAAATCTCACAATGATGAGGACAGTTCATCGGTTTGAGAAAAAATTCTTCCCCTTCTTGAGGAGTAGTAATCGGGCGAAAAGAGTCTTCACCATATTTTTGGTAGTGTCCTGACGTTTTGTAGAGTTCTACATTCCCAATATGAGGACACATCACTTGTTGATAGCCATATTTTTTCTGAACACTTTCCAAGAAATTTTCTAATCTTTTTCTCAAAGCAGTACCTTTTGGCAACCAGATAGGCAAACCGGCACCCACTTTTTGTGAGAAAAAAAAGAGTTCCATCTCTTTACCTAATTTTCTATGGTCTCTTTTTTTAGCCTCTTCTAAGAGTACTAAGTATTCATCCAACTCTTTTTTCTTCGGGAAAGTGATGCCATAAATACGAGTCAGCTGTTTTCTTTTTTCATCTCCACGCCAATAAGCACCTGCAGTATTGAGCAATTTGATTGCTTTAATAACAGCTGTATCAAAAAGATGGGGTCCACGACAGAGATCTGTAAATTTTCCATTACTATAGAATGAAATAGTCGCATCTTCCGGCAAATCGTTGATCAATTCTAACTTATACTCATCCCTTTTCAGAGTAAAATAGTCTAAAGCCTCTTTTCTGGAGACCTCTTTTCTCACGATTGGCATTTTTTGGAAAGCTAATTCCGACATTTTGGCTTCAATAGCAGGAAAATCGTCAGAGGAGATGCTATAGTTCATGAAATCAATATCATAATAAAATCCATTTTCGATACTGGGTCCAATACCAAATTTAATTCCGGGATAGAGTTCTTCAAGGGCAGCAGCCATTAAATGTGCTGAACTGTGCCAGAAGACCTCTTTACCTTCAGTATTATTCCATGTAAAAAGCATTAAAGAGCTATCGTGGGTAATTTTATAATTCAATTCCACAATAGTGTCATCCACTTTAGCCGCGAGCACATTTCTGGCTAAACCTTCGCTAATGCTTACTGCTACTTCATAAGGCGTAATGCCGGACTCAAATTCTTTAACAGAACCATCCGGAAATGTAATTTTTATCATTGTATTTCAGTTTTTATATTCCTATCGTAACAAATCTGCAAAATTACAATTTTTTTTTGAGATTTGATTAAATAAAAATCAAAGGTTAATTCTTTTTTTGCAGTGCTATGATTTTTTTTCGATCTTTGTGGCGTAAAAAAACATCAATAACTATGGGAAGGAAAAAAATAGAAAAACCAAGTTCGGATGAGTTATTATCCATCGTGTCGAAAATGTTAGTTCCGGAGTTTATCTTGGAACATTTTGAAATATATGGAGCTAAAGAATCTCCAAACGAATGGGTAATTGCAATGCGAGAAAAAGAGGGCTTAATACCTTCAGAACTACGAGATGATGATGTTGTTGTATTTGATGGCTTTGAACGTCCAATAGATACATATTGGCGAGAATATGTGTATTGATGACAAAGCAATATCTCATGAAGGAC
>JAITTF010000051.1 GCA_031287215.1 Bacteroidales bacterium | reverse complement strand
TTTGCAAAAGGATGTATCTAATATGATTTTTTTATTGTACTTTTGCAAAAATTTTCAATGATTTTTCATTAGAGTTTAATGCACCTCTGCTCTGACGAAAAATCAAAATGTGAAAAAGTAATTTTTAGAGGTGCCCTTATTTATAACCTTCCACAGAATTATTATGGTGAAAATGGAAAGCCGTATGTTGGTTATGAAAACGCTTATAGAAAGATAAAGTTTCTGATTAATGCTAACAGTAATAGACCAGCGAGTATTAGTGGAGTTAATATTGCGTTTGCTTAACCCACGATGTATAATTTATTTAACAATGGCAATGCAATTAATCAGGGGTTCTTCCCATCTGATTGCGATTATTTACAAATATAGGATATTCCGTCAGGTAAGACTTTTTGGTCTATGCCCGTGTACGGGTATGGAGTTGCCCCGATGTTAAATAATAATATTGTGAGAAAAAAAGAAATTGATAAAACCAATATTAATAGGGCCATCATTCGTAATATGAATACAAGAAAAAGATAAAAAATCCCGCCAAATGGTGGGATTTTTTATTCGGCGGAATTTTGCACAGTAAAATTATTCAAAATAAACAACAACCTTGTGAAACTTGACAGACGATAAAATTTATAGGGTGGGGTACCACTACAATAGTCATTTATTGTTACCGCCTGTACAATATTTTAATATTTATTTCGTTCTAATAGGTAATATCATAATAAAATCACGTAAAAATGAAAAAGAAAATTGTAATCGTAAGTATGGCAGGATTGCTGTTTGGCGTTACTTCCTGCGGGTTAAAGAATGAGTCGAAAGACAATGAGAATCAAATGGATACGCTTACTATACCGATGGCAGACAATTCCATGACCAGTCTGAATTGGGATGGCGTTTATGAGGGTGTTATCCCTTGCGCGGATTGTTCTGGAATTCAGGTTCGTCTTGAATTAACCACAGACCTGACATACAAGTTGATGTATGACTATCAAGGGAAAGAACCCAAGAATGTAAGTAATCTTTCCGGGACTTTCTATTGGGACAAGACAGGTAGTTTCATCACACTGGACGGCATCAAAGAAGGCAGCTATCCTGTTCACTATCAGGTCGGCGAAAACATAATCAGACAATTAGACATGGATGGGAATGTTATTATAGACAACTGGGAAAATGCTTATATCCTGCAAAAGACGTCTTAGAGGAATTAAAAAAATAAGGTGAAAAAACAAAAATAATTAGTGAAAATCAGTGTAATTCGTGGGCAATATATGGATGGACACTAACAACTTAGAAAAACCCAATTCGGTGCTGGCGGTTGAATATCGGGATTTTTTGCAGGAAATTCTTACAAAAATTCAATCGGCGAGATACGAAATGTTGCTGTCTGTAATGACCAACGAAGAATGGAACACCTATTTCAACGGACACTGGTATTTTTCGGACGCCAAACAGGATAAACAAGCGATGTTTTCCGAAATGATTCACTTGCAAAAATTTTTAAATAGTATAAAATGGCAAAAAACAATAAATTAGTAGCCCCGTTTTTGAAATGGGTTGGAGGTAAAAGACAAATTATGCTTTCAATTGTTGGACTTTTGCCTAAAGAAATTAAAACATATAATTACATAGAGCCTTTTATTGGCGGAGGTGCAGTATTGTTTCACTTGCAACCTAAAAAAGCCATAATCAATGATTTTAATTCAGAACTTATCAATGTATATCAGGTCATAAAAAATGATGTTGATTTATTAATAGAGGACTTAAAAAAACACAAAAACGAAATTGAATATTTTTACAATATTCGCGGATTAGACAGAATTTCAGAGTACAAAAAAATATCGGCAATAGAACGCGCATCAAGAATTATTTATCTAAACAAAACTTGTTTTAATGGTTTGTATCGAGTAAATAATGCAGGAGAATTTAATGCACCTTTTGGACATTACAAAAATCCAAATATTGTAAATGAACCTACATTAAGAGCTGTTAACAAATATTTGAATACCAACAACATTGAATTATTGAGTGGAGACTATGAAATAGTTTTAGACAATTTAGATAAAAATTCTTTTGTCTATTTGGATCCTCCTTATCATCCTATTTCTATAAATTCAAATTTTACAGGATACGTTCAGGGTGGTTGGAATATGTTTGACCAAGTTAGGTTGAGAGAAGCTTGTGATAAACTGACAACAAAAGACATAAAATTTTTGTTATCAAATTCTTCTTCGAGTTTTATCAAAGATCAATATAAGAACTACAATATTACTACGGTTAAAGCTAATCGTGCAATAAACTCTGATGGTGCTAATCGTGGAGAAATTGATGAATTTTTAATCAGGAATTATGAGTAAAACAAAAAATGACATATCGTGGGAAAAAATATTTGAAAAGCATAAAATTGCAGAACGAGTTTTATCCGACGGGCATACTATAATTTCAGCTATGGACATTAATGAGTTCAGAGAAGCGAGGTTGATGACGAAAATTGATCACAGATCACAATTACCAAAATTATTTTTAGACAATAAACTTTCGATTTTGCCGATTTCAAGAGGTGAATATATCATCGGAACTTTTGAAACATTTTACGATTTTAATACAGATGATATTGAAATTACAAAAATTGAATTTCCCACATTTTTAGAAAGTTTGGATTATCGGGATATTACCAGTGAAGCGACTGCAATGAATTGTGCTTTTGTTTCGAAAATTCTTCATGACTTTACAGAAGAAGAAAACCTTTTGCCAACTGTAAGTGGACGAATGAGTTCTTCTTCATTTGACTTTAACATTAACACAACAAAAGGATTGTTTAAAATTAGTGTTGGAAATTCACAGGTTGAAATTGACGGAGGTTATGAGGGAGATCATTCTTTAAATCTCATAGAAGCAAAAAATTATATTTCAGACGATTTTATTGTCCGGCAACTTTATTATCCATATAAACTTTGGAACAATAAAATATCCAAAAAGGTCAGACCTGTTTTTCTAACATACACAAATGGTATCTTTCACTTGCGTGAATATGCTTTTGAGGACGTCAATCATTATAATTCGCTTCGATTAATCAAGCAGAAAAAATATGCTGTTCAAGAAGGTGCAATGAATATAGAAACCATCCAACAGATCATAGAAACAGTTAAAATAATTAAGGAGCCAAACATACCTTTTCCACAGGCAGATAGTTTTAATAGAATTGTGAATTTATGTGAATTATTAAAACGAAAAGACTTTATATCAAAGGAAGATATTACGCAAAATTATGATTTCGATGCAAGACAAACAGATTACTATTCAAATGCAGGAAAATATTTGGGACTTATTGATGTTGGTAGAAAGGATGGGCAAAATGTTTGTTATCTAACCAAAAAAGGACAATATATTTTTAACTTTTCGATTGTTGACAGGCAAGTGGAATTTGTAAAACTAATTTTATCACATTCCGTTTTCAAGAATACATTGAAGCTTTATTTTGAAAATGGTGAAATGCCAAATAAAAATGATATTGTAGAAATAATGAAAAGCTCAAACCTTTATAATATCGGGTCTGATGAAACCTATTTTCGCCGCGCTTCCACCATAACAGGTTGGATAAATTGGATAATGAATCAAATTGAAGAATAAAGAGTAGATTGAATTGCAAATATTTGGATTGATGAAAAATGATATTGGTACAATTCTAAAAAAGAACCCGAAAATAGTTCGGGAATTGGGCTAACGACTTTATGAGAAAATCACGAAAGTTTGAAAGTACAAGTAGGAGGGAACTCAAAGCGAGGAAATTTCAGCCAAAGGATTTCGGGCAGGTACAAATATATATGCAGTTGATTAACAAGCAAGTAAAGCAACCGCAACACAATCTGACTATTGGTGTGATTGTGTGCCGCGACAAAAACCGTTTGGAAGTTGAATATATGCTCGAACTCGCCAAAGACCCGATGGGCGTTGCAACCTACAACAAATACGGCGATTTACTCGCCGAATATGCAAAATATCTGCCGTCTGAAGCAGAGATTGGTAAACGGCTGGCAAATTTTGATTAGTGCGTTGGCGGCAAAAATAAATTTCAACCGCCCGAAAGGGCATAAAAAAGTAAAAAGATGAAAGAGTTTACAGGATTGATTTTTTTCTTGATTTTTGCTGCGATTTTCAACAGATTCTTTTGCGGAAAAATTTGTCCGTTCGGAATATTGCAGGATTGGATATATAAAATACCTTTCCCTTTGAAAATCAAAACGTTTAAAGGCGATAAAATACTTCGCTATTTGAAATATTTGGCATTACTGCCAATGATTATAATGCCGTTTTCGGGAGATATTGAATCGGCAAAAGAACAATCGCTACTTTTAAATCTAAATTTTTCGCTTTCGAGTATGATTGTTTCTGTCATGTTTTTATTCTTGTTTGTTCTTATTAATAAACCTTTGTGTAAATATCTTTGTTCGTTTGGCGCAATTTTTTTCATATTCAATTTGTTTTCGCCATATAAATATAGAATTGCTGAAAGTAAATGTATTGATTGCAATAAATGCGCAAAAGTTTGCAAAATGAATGTTGACGTGCATAAAACACCCAATCATTTGGAATGTATCCGTTGCGGCGACTGCAAAAAAGCGTGTCCGACAAAAGCAATTTATTCAGGTTTTAATAAATAATTCGCACCAATCCGTCCAATCCGCGTTATCTGCGTGCAAAAAATGATGTCAAATAAATACAAAATATAAATTAATGCTATGGAAACCATACAAAACTTTTTACAGACACATTACAAAACAGCGTTACCTCACAGGGTTGTTGCTGTTGATTGCCGCCAAAAAAGAGGCAAGTTGGCTGTTTGGCGATGTAAGCCCCGCCACCCATAACTTAAAAAAACTTGACGGCTGGATAAATCTCTTCGACAAACGAGCCGCTAAAAGAATGATGTATGCAAGCGCAGTTTTTTGAATAAAATATGGATACAATACAAATATTTCGTATCTTTGCATTTTTAATTTACAGATAAAATACGGATACAATATGGATAAATACATAAATAAGCTGAATTTCGATTTTGTTACCAACCAGAGAGTTATGCAATTAATCGGGTTGATTGACGGATTTAAAGGCAAGTGGAATGTCGTAGAAAAACGGGAAAACCGCTATCTGAAAGAGTTGCGCAAAATCGCAACCATTGAAAGTATCGGCTCTTCCACCCGTATTGAAGGGACAACTTTGAGCGATAAAGAAGTGCAGGAACTTTTGAATAATATCAAAATAACCAAAATGCAAACCCGCGATGAGCAGGAAGTTATTGGCTATTACGAAGTGTTGGAACTGATTTACGACCATTATTCCGACATAAAATTGTCCGAAAGTTATATCAAGCAACTGCACCGGTTGTTATTGAAATACAGTAATAAAGACGAGCGACACAGAGGCGGATATAAACACCTGTCAAACAAAGTGGTAGCCACTTATCCGACAGGCAAGCAAAGGACCATTTTTTCGACTACCGAGCCTGCATTAGTCGATGGCGAGATGCGTGAACTTATCGAATGGACAAACATACAGGTAAGCGAACAAAATATCCACCCCTTAATTGTAATTGCTTTTTTTATTTATGAATTTTTGAGCATTCACCCCTTTCAGGATGGCAACGGCAGATTATCCCGTTTGATTACAACACTTTGTCTGCTGCAAAATGGATATGAATTTATACAATACATATCATTTGAGAATTATATAGAAAAAAACAAAAAAGAGTACTACGAAGCATTGATGAGCGGTCAACACAACCGAAATCATAAAAACGAACGAATAGACAAATGGGCGCTTTTCTTTTTAAACAGTTTAAAGATTCTTTCCGAAAGATTGGAACAAAAGTACAACGTATTCAAATCCAAAGGAGGATATTTGAATGACAGGCAAAAAAGGATTAAAGATTTCATTACCAATAATCAACCTGTGAAAGTAAGCGATATATCCAATCAATTTTCTGAAATACAACCAAGTACAATAAAAAAAGATTTGCAATATTTGCGGGAGGAACAAGTTTTAATAATGATTGGAAAAGGGAAAGGAAGCGTATATGTATTGCGGGAGGAAAAATAGAAAACAATAAAATTTCAACTGCCCGAAAGGGCATAAAAAATTATAAATATGAACAAGAAAAAATTAGTAAAATTCAGTAACATAATCGGTTTAATTGCAATAATTTTGCTGATTTATTGGGTGTTTGTTTTCATTTCGGTAGAAGTATTTGGCTTGAAAGTATTTAGAGAAAACCTTACCGAAAGTTTTTATTTCAGCATAATGGGCATTTTGGCATTAATGTTTGGCGCATTGATTATCAATGTAATGCTAAATTTGACAAGAATTGCAGAAAAGCACAATCAAGACGATATTTTGAAAAGAAAAACGTCAAAAAAATTATTAATAGCGTTTATTTTAAGTTTCCCGATAATTTTTGGGTTATTATTTGGCGGCGATAAACTGACTTCCATAAAAAAGGAAAAAATGCTGATTGTTTCGGCTAAATCTATTGTTGAAAATAATGCAGAGAAAACAAATAAACTTGTTGATTATTCATTCGACAAAAAATGGATAAACGAAACAAGTAAAATTTTGAATTTATTTTCAAGTACCGATACATATTTTTCGAATATTTCGGTAATTATTTTAGATACGCTTGATAATTCCGAATGTTTTCTTCATTTTGAAAAATACAATTATTATAAAGAAGAAATAGAAATTGTAATTAATGATACAACAAAGAATGATACAATTAAAAAAACTTTAAAAATTGATTTTATTCTTAAAACCACAAAAATTGAACGCGATTATTTGAACGAAATATTTCAGAATAAAACTGATAAAATTCGTTTTAGCGCACATAATGGCAATTATGAATTGTTTTACCCATATAAAAACAATGGCAAAATAATTGTACTGTATTTTTCTGATTATCAAAGATATGGTAAAATAGGGAGTTAAAAAAATCCGCGTTATCTGCGTGCAAAAAAACAAAAAAGTCATTCGTGAAAATTCGTACATTCGTGGCAAAAAATAAAATATCAACCACTCAAAAAAGGGTAAAGAAATGAATATAAAAAACATTGGTAAATTGGTAATTATTATTGTTTTATTTTCTTCTTGTCTAAATAAAAAAACAGATAATGAAAATACTAAAGCAGAAATTAATGGAATAGAATTGTTATTCAATGACTATGAAATTACCCATTATAGTGAAACAAAAATGACATTTTATGAAAACCAAATACAAATGGATTTGCATATAAAAATAACAAATTCCGAAAAACTAAATATTATAAGGAATAGTATCAATTCTATAATTTATATAAATTTTAACAATAAAAGGAATTTAGCAAAAGGGAATTGGATTATTTTATCTTCAGTTCCAGATGGGTGCGACTATTTTTTTCCAACAGATGAAAACGGTAAAATCATATTTTTTGAGGATAATATCATCGGTTTTATTGGATTTAAAAATAAATAAAATATTAATTGTCCGAAAGGGCATAAAAGGTAGAAATTATGTGGAAATTATATGCTTTATTATCAGCAATTTTCGCTGCACTTACGGCAATTTTAGCAAAAGTAGGCGTAAAAGGAATTAACGGAAATGTAGCAACAGCCATACGCACCGCCGTAGTGCTGTTTTTAGCGTGGGGCATAGTGCTTTTTAGCGGGCAGCTCAAAGAGGTAAAAGTATTGAGCAAAACCAACTTGCTATTTTTGATTTTTTTTGGCATAGCGACAGGGCTTTCGTGGATATTTTACTTCAAGGCACTGGAAACTGGCAATGTATCGAAAGTTGCGCCGATAGACAAATTGAGTGTTGTCTTTGTAATGATTTTGTCATTTCTTTTTCTTCACGAAACAATGGATATAAAAACCATTATCGGCGGCGCATTGATTGCTGTCGGCGCAATAGTGCTGGTAATATGATAAATCCGTATGCAAAAAATATTAAAATGA
>JAITTF010000016.1 GCA_031287215.1 Bacteroidales bacterium | reverse complement strand
CCCAACACCACAGCCACAGTCCGTATTCCGACCAAAAACGCCGACAAAGTCAGCGAAAGCGGCAAAAAACTGAGCGCCGCTATCGGAGTGACAGTGTTGTCGCCAGAAAAAGATGCTGTTATAGTGAAAGTGGGCAGTGGAAAATACCAATTTGAAGCACAATGAATTATGACAAATGTATTGATAAAAAATAGTCTCTTCATTCTTTTCATATTATATTCTGCATCTTTTTATGCAAAAATAATGCAAATGATAATTCTGTAAGGTAAAATAAATATAAATCAATTATTGAATAGAGATGAATTTAAAAAACACCTACATAACAGTCATTTTTTCGTTTTGTTCTTGTTCTCTTTTTTCTCAGAATGAAGATTCTTTCAATTATAATCAGTTCAAATTATGTTTTGAAGATATCTCGAAACAGTCCGACATAAACGAAAGATTAATCCCCAATAATACGTTTACAAAATTTCTTTATGGGGCAGACAACGAGCAAAAAATATACGGGCGGACAAAAATCACATATCCCAATGGGTGTGATTTTTTTATCCTAAGGCAAATTATTGATTATGACGATTTGGAAATTGAAAATATAAATAATCTTTTTTATTTGATTTTTCACAAAGAAAAATTAGTTGGAGAGTATGACCCGAATGATTTATCGAGAGTGCTTGAAACAACCATATACAGTGATGGGGGGGATTTGATTCAGTCATTTGAATTGGATAAAGATAGTTCTATACTTGTTCTGTTTTATCATAAAGATTGTTGTAGTTCTACTGGGTTTGATACTCCAATTGAAACTAAGACAAAAGTTCGATTTACGGTTGGGAGTGCCGGACAATTAGATATACAAGAGGTCATTGAAGTTCAATTTTCATCCCCTTTTTTTGATAAGGCATTTTTGAACAAAAACAAAGGAAATACTTTTTTTAAGTATCCCACGCAAGATAACGATCATAACCTTGTGTGTGAAAATATGATTCGAAAAATACCTCTTTCCAAGGATAATCTTCAAGTGCATTTTTACATTGACTCAATAAATGATACGCTATATCCTGTGTTCATAATTTATGATAATAACAAGACGGTAGGTAGATATTTGGATCTGAAAGATATTTTGAACACTTTGGATATAGGTATTGAAAGCAATTTAGATTTATTTGAATAAGAGGAAATGGACACAAGGGCTGGATTGATAAAAAATATATTAAAGAAATCTGCAAATATGAAGAAGAAAAATAACATATTAATATACATTTGTTGTTTTATATCTATTTGTCACAATTCCATTGCACAGGATACACACAATTTGTATGCCAAATTTACAAATGATAAAGCCATTTGGGAAACTGCTATTGATGACAATGGGGGACTTTATTTGATTTACGGAGAAGGATTGGATTCTATAAAAAATGATATTCATCAACTTGTTGCAGCATGGAATAGCAATTGCTCAATACAAATAGTATTAAAAGACACCTGCAAAGATGTTGTGTTTGTGTATGTTGCTAATGAAGAATCATTAACTCAATCATTGGGAAGTGAAGGCGCAGAACGGATAATAGCTGGACTTGTATATACGTTAACAGAGCATCCGCAATTTGAATATGTAGATTTGGATTTTCAAGAAAGAGACATCGAAGGAGGAGATATTGCTGTTCCTTGTAGAACTCATCGAATATTCTTCACAGATGATTTTTTTATTTTAAATTTCAATTATCGAACTATTTCTGATCCTCCAAGAAAAATGGTAGAATCTTTTTATAATGCGATAATACATCATCAGATAAATGATGTGTCCAATTATATAAAAATGCATAATTTTCCGGTAAATTATGAATTATCAGATAAATCTACACCTCTTGATGTAGCCATTTGGGCAAAAAATATAGAGATGGTAAAAATATTGATAGATAATGGAGCCAAGATTAATAGCGAATCCTGTATTGAAAAATTAATCTGTACAGGCGAATATGAACATCGATATGAGACGGAGACTAAAGTGCTTAATATTTTGGAATACCTCTTGTCAAAAGGCTTAAATACAAAATTTGTTTTTTACGCAGCCAATTACGGACTTTATGATGTGTTCCGAAGGTTATTGTTATCCGGGGCAACTATAGTCGATAAAGATGAAACGCATCGTGGAAAGTTGCGGTTCTTCCTAAATGCAGTGGAAAAAAAAGATTATGAAGTTCTTGATAAGATAAAGCCTATAGACGATGTGATGAATGGATGCGATTGTTATTTGGGTGGAACAGCCTTAGTAAAAGCGGTTCGGTCAAATGACATAAAAATGGTTCGCTATTTATTGAACCGTGGCGCAGATAAAAATGCACCAGAAATTGATGTCTGTGGTGATGATGATACCTTTGGACAAACTCCATACGAAATAGCGCATATCTTGGGATATAAAAAAATCATGAGATTGTTGAACAAGGTTGACTCTGATGAATTAAAACAAGTATCAAATAAAAATGAACAATAAGATGAAATCAGATTACACACCAAGTTGGAAATTGCCTGAACTGCCCGCGTTCATGCAACACAAGGAGAAATTTTTGAATATGAAAAATGTATTAATTATGTCAAAAAATAATTTGTTATATGGTCTGATTTTTTTGTTTTCTTGCAGTCTGCATACTTATGGAAATACAAATACTATCGATTCAGTACCTGAGGTAGAA
>JAITTF010000009.1 GCA_031287215.1 Bacteroidales bacterium | reverse complement strand
ATTAATAGATCAAAAGTCTATTTTGTTAAATAAATAATAATATAATTTTTATATTATGAGTCAGCAAAAAAGGGCTGTTGGTAAAAAAAGTTATTTTTATATGCGTTTGCCCTGTATTTTTGTATAATCGTTTCAAAAAAAATCGTACCTTTGCAACCCTTTTAAACAGGAAATTAAGAAGAAATAATTTTTTTTATATAACTAAAAACTAAATAGTAATGAAAAGAAATGTAATTATCATTGGAGCAGCGGGAAGAGATTTCCATAACTTCAATACATTTTTTAGAGGCAATAAAGACTACAACGTAGTTGCATTTACTGCTGAACAAATTCCCGGAATTGATGGACGTCCTTATCCTGCTGAATTAGCCGGTAAAGACCTTTATCCAAATGGTATTCCAATTTTTAAAGAATCAGAATTACCTGCATTAATCAAAAAATTAAATGTTGATGAGTGTGTGTTTGCTTACAGCGACAAACCTTATAAGTATGTAATGAGTGTTAGTGCTATCGTTAATGCTGCAGGTGCAGATTTTACTTTAATGGGACCTAAAAATACCATGATCAAATCTACCAAACCTGTTATCGCCGTTGGTGCTACCCGTACAGGCTGCGGAAAATCTCAAACTTCAAGAAGAATTATTGAAATTCTTGCCGGTATGGGCTTAAAAGTAGTGGCTGTTCGTCACCCGATGCCTTACGACCAAGATTTGAACAAACAAAAAGTTCAAAGATTTGCTACCGTTGAAGACCTTAAAAAGCACAACTGTACTATCGAAGAAATGGAAGAGTATGAACCACACGTAGTTACAAAAAGAAATGTAATCTATGCAGGTGTTGATTATGAAGCTATCCTTCGTGAAGCTGAAAAAGATCCTGGTGGTTGTGATATCGTATTATGGGATGGTGGCAACAATGACTTCCCATTCTATACTCCTGACCTGTTTATCGGTGTTGCTGACCCACTCCGTCCGGGTGCAGAAGTTAGCTATTATCCGGGTGAAGTAGTTGCTCGTATGGCTGATGTTATGGTTATCAATAAAATAGATTCTGCTTCTTTGGAAAATATTATTGAAGTAAGAAAAAATCTTGCTGCTATCAATCCCAATGCGATGGTTATAGATGCCGCTTCTACTTTAACTATTGATAAACCTGAATTAATAAAAGGTAAAAGAGTATTGGTAATAGAAGATGGTCCAACCTTAACTCACGGTGAAATGAAAATTGGTGCCGGTACAGTTGCTGCCATGAAATGTGGTGCAGGTGAATTAGTGGACCCGAGACCTTACACGGTTGGTGAAATTTCACAAACCTTCGTAAATTATCCTAATATTGGAACATTACTTCCTGCTATGGGATATGGCGACCAACAGATGAAAGATTTGGAAACCACTATTGCCAACACTCCTTGTGATGCAGTTGTAATAGGTACTCCTATTGATTTACCGAGATTTATCAAAATCAAACAACCGGTAGTAAAAATCGGTTATGAATTGCAAGAAATCGGAAAACCGGATTTGGAAGATGTTTTAGTTGATTTTGTAAAAAAATTCAATCTTAAAAAATAAATTTCTGATCCCCGATAGCAAATATCGAAGACCCGCTTCCCGATAAGGAAGCATAATCAGCCCCTTTTTTGTAGAGATCTTCCTTAATCTCTCTTAAAAGGGGCTGTTTTTTGAATATAGTTTCTTCAAAATCATTAACAATCAAATTTTTCCATTCCGAGATAGGCATTTGTATTGCTTGACGCAAATCAATAGTTGCCGGTTTGGGTTTCACACCGGCGTAGGCTTCTGCCGTTGAAATCGCGATATCAGGCGTGATGACCGTAATGACTTTGTGTGATAAATCTAAAGCTATCGGCTCCATCAATTCCCCTCTTCCATACGCATACATAGGGCGATTTTGGATAAAAAAAGGCACATCACTTCCCAAACGAGCAGCATACTGTTGCAGTTTCTCTTCTGATAAATGAAGGTTAAAAAGCTCATTAAGCATACAAAGCGTAAAAGCAGCATCCGCAGAACCTCCACCTAACCCTGCGCCTACAGGGATCTGTTTGTTTAAATGAATCTCAACTTCCGGCAAATTAAAATCTGTTTGCAAAAGTCGATAGGCCTTGATACAGAGGTTGCTTTCAACACCTCCCGTCAATGGAAAATTTTCCACTGTCAGCATCGTTTTTTCCTCTTTCAGTTGTTCTATTACTAATGTATCTTTCTTATGATCTATCGGATAAAAGATAGTTTCAAGGTTATGAAAACCATCTACTCTTTTTTCAGTAATCAATAATCCGATATTAATTTTAGGGTTGGGATAACTTATCATGATATATTCATTTAATATTAAAAAAAAAGCCGGAAAAACCCGGCTCTTAGGTAGAAGTGTACAAATATTATTGAACAATAAATTTGTGAGTTACTTGACCTTTATCAGAAGTGATTTTAACTAAATACATTCCTTTAGACAGGTCATTAACATAAATCTCATGATTTAATTCACCCCCTAAATGATTTACGACATCAGTTCTAATAACTTTACCTGTTAAATCCACAATTTGAAAATTAAGTTTACCTGCATTATTAGCTGTTAAATCAACGGTAATTTTATCGGTTGCAGGGTTAGGATAGATTGAGATATTTTCAAGACCTGAATTATTAGCAATCTTCGTTGAGGGTTCCCAACAAAGTTCAAAGCCGGTTCCTTCACCAACGTTGTCGGCTTTAAAATAGAGAAGAACTGGTCCCGCTACGTAAAAAGGTTCTTGAGGAACATTATTAATATCAAAAGAATATTTCAATCGAGTTCCTGAAATAATATCAATAAAATCTCCTTTTTTAAGGTCAAATTTACCAAAATTTATTTCTATACCATGATGATTTCCACCCGGTGTAATTGAAAACGTACATGTTGTTTCAGCTCTGTATGGAGTAGAACTACTGATTTCACTCTCATATTTATCAGAAATACAACCCGAAGGTGTATTAATCACAGGAATAGTAGTAGCGCGACAATATTGTTTTGCAGCGGTTGGATATTTAGCAACGAAATTAATATTGATTCCGGTAAAATAAGTACCAAAATCAGTTGAAATAATGTGGGTAGAATCGGGTTGTGTAGTTGATACAAATTCAATAAGTAAACTATCTGCAGTAACATTCAAATCAGCTGGGAGAGGTGTTCCAACGTAAGTACTACCAATTGACCCAGTGCATTCCGGCATTAAGTATGTGCCTGACCAGTTGGCAACTGGGACAGAAACTAAATTACCGTTTCTATAAGCATAAACAAAAACATGGTCATCGGCAAGCAATTTGATTTTTCTTGGAGAGAGTGTGTACCCTTCTGCATTAGCAGTGGCAATGATCCACTTTCTTGTAATTCCAAGTCTATAACCTGCGATTCCGGCACCATCACACACATTACCCCTAAAATAGTCTAAACGTGTGGTGTCTCCAACAGTTGGTTTTTGCACCAAAAGTGAATCCGGAGCTAAATGGACATATATCTGTTTATTTGCATTATATTCTCCTATAGCACTAGAAAGATAAAATCCATTACTTGCACCACCCCAGCCCCAATTCATGTGAAATCTTTTGCTACCATTATAAGGAACATAACCATCACAAATCCATGCATGTCCTCCTCCACTTGTGTTATTACCTGACATATAGACTACCCTATGTGCATTTAATTCCTCAACCAGAGCGGGTTCTTCTAATTCAATTAACTCTCCCGGATAGAAACCAAAATGTGTTGACATACGAGGTCCTACTCTTTGGGATTGAGCACCGGAACCTCCTTCTACAAATCCGCCATAATCCATTTGAACACTTACTCCTGTGTGAAACAGAAGATCAGAAAGAACTTGTTGATAGCTTTCAACTTTTCCGCTTGTTGTCGCATCATAGTTATATTTAAAATTATGGATAGGAGCATAAATACTGCCATATTTTGGGTGATAATAGGACACACTTACTGAACCGTATTGAGGATAACGATAATAATTCATCAAATTACTCATTGTAACAGCCACACAACCAACATAAGCTCTTCCATCTAATTCAGCATAGGCTGTTTCATTATCAATAGGGCAAGAATGATTAAAATATCTGGGTTGGTTCCACATTGCTGTTACCATCGGTTCAATATCATTAGCCCCATCTTTTTGCATGGTAGGTGCAAAATCAGGAGCTGTGAATGTAGCCCATTGTTCTGCAGCAGTTTTGGCAACAATATTATTTGATTTTGCATATTGAATTTCTTCTTTGTAGGTATCCAAAAAACCGGTAACAATTTCATTTTTTTCGAAATTGTTAGAAACGGAATAACCTAAAACAGGTTCTAAAATATCTAATGCCGAAATAATGATAAAACCATCTTCTTTTACATTGAAAATGTAAAAAACGGCATTACCTTCTGCATCAAATTCTATCTCTTTTAAGGTAATATCACTTAAAGAAATAGCAGTATTTTTGGTCATTTCAATCAAGAAATTTTTAGCTACCAAGCGTGCATCTGCTTGAGTTACAGGGTTTGAAGCAAACGTAAGTGTCGCTACAAAAAATAAAATTACTAAAAGTAAAGATCTTTTCATTTTGTTATTATTTTGTTTATATTTACAATTATTAAAGGGTAGGCAAAAATACACTTTTTTTTTCATTATACATCATAGTTTTTTTTTTTTTTGCTCTAATTTCATTCTTGGTTTCAGAATTTGCTCATTGACCGTTTCGGTATTTTTTGTTTTAATGCTTGTATTCAATAGTTTAACAATTTTTTTACTAAGAAGATGAAATACGTCTGCATTTTTTAGAGCTTACATTTTATTTGTCAATACCTTTTTTATATTAGTAATGATATAAAATATTTTGTATTTTTGTCATTCTATAAAAATTAACTAAAAATGACAAAAATCACGATTAGAGTAGAGCAACTAAAAAAAAAGAGCAACAAGTCACGACAAAACTCTTGTCAAAAAAAATCAAATACAAAATTTTTGACTACAGTTTTTGAAATAACCCTGCTTTTGAATACAATACAAATATGATGTAGTTATGTATGTAATATATAAAGAATAGAATATGGATACAAATAGTATTAATGCTTACAATCTCTCCAGTGAAGAGGTTGCCAAAAAGCTGGGCACAGATATAGAAAATGGGTTGACTCAGCAAGAGGCTTCAGAACGCGTAAAGCGGGATGGCTA
>JAITTF010000315.1 GCA_031287215.1 Bacteroidales bacterium | reverse complement strand
AAATGAGCAGCAATGGCATTATTGAGAAATGTAGTATTAAATGCCCTTACCATACTTGTCTTGTTGGCAGCAGAAGAAGCATTAATCGCTATCAACGCATTTTTGATGGTAGCATTATTAGTGATCAGTGCTTCTGCGCCTGGTTCAATGTTTATACCTTCCCACATCTCGTTGGAACAATCATTAGAAAGGATAGCACCGTTGACTTCCAACGCACCTCCATCTTTTACTATGATCTGACAGTTTTTTGCAAACGAAAAAGTTGCGTTATTTAATTTTAAAGTACCACCGGATTCGATATTTAGATTGCCCGAAAAATGATAATTGGAACTTAATGTCAGCATTTGTCCATTTTGAATTGTTGTAGCTGGTTGCACCGTACCCAGAGGACTATTAGGTTGAATCGTAATATTTTTAATGAAATATTTTACCGGACCAACCTGTTGCAACATTACTTTGGCTCGAATAAAAGGAGTTGATGAATGTGATGCTACAACTCTTACTGTTACAGAATTGGTGTTTTGCCCTGAAACTATAGAAAAATGAGGACTTGTTTCCCATTGGATGTAAAAAGACAAAGGTAGAGTATGATTATAAGTAATTGTTTTGTTCTGGCACCAATTAATTGAGTTATCTCCTGTAATATTATGCCCATCAAAATAAGTTTTAACTACAGCTGCATACGCATTCACTAATCCATATCCAAGTTCTTCATTCCAAGTCCCATTTGGATGAGCTGAAGAGTTTTCATAATAATATGCATTAGCATGTCCCGGATTTTTGTAAGCAGTTGTTTCTATAATATTTCTTACTTGAGCCCCTGTGAGAGAGGAATTTACAGATAATATTAGAGCAGCTATACCTGCTACATGAGGACAAGCGGCAGAAGTACCACCAAACCCTGCATAATAATTTGGATCTTCACTAAAATTGTCGGCATATCCTTGATTACCTTCTCTATCTATAGTATAGTTGTTTGATCCTGGTGCTACGACATCTAACGTTGGTCCAAAATTACTTCCTTGTCCGGGTTTTCCACTCCATGGATCGCATGAATTAGGAAAGACATCACTTGTTCCTGCACGATCACCACATCTATCAATAGCTCCAACAACCAGAATATTGGGATTAACATTTGCAGGATATGACACATTGGTATTTGTATTACCAGATGAGAAAACCACGACACACCCTTTCCCATTTCTTCCGTCATTCATTGCTTCAATAATTTTCTTAGTTAAATAATCACTTGGGTCATCACTTCCCCAAGAACAACTAAGAACTGCTGCATTAAAGTCTTGCCACGCTTTTTTTATTGCTTGTCCTATATAATAATTACTGTACGGTAGTATATGATTTTCCTTATCCAATTTGTCTTTAAAAATCTTGATAGGATAAAGTAAGCTATTAGTTGCAACACCTGCGATTCCGATATTGTTATGAACTGCTGCTATAATACCAGCGCAGCATTGTCCATGTTTTCCATAGGTTGCAGGAGAACCAGACCCGCCACCCGGACCGGCAGTAAATCCTGATTGAAGAACAGAAACTCCACCTCCCTTATATAAATCTACATGTTGCTCTACGCCGTCGTCAACAACTGCAACTTTAACAGGAGCTACATCATTACCTCCAACTGCTTGAACAAAAGTCCAAGCATTGTTAGCATTAATATCAATTCCCCATCCCCAAATATTCCAATCGTTTATACCTTCGTTCTTTAACGCCCACTGTTGGTTAAAATAGGTGTCACTTGTATTAGAATACATTTCACTGTAGAAATCAGGTGTTGAATATTCCAAAACACCCAATTCATACAAACCATTAGCGAGGTTTAAGACATCCTCTTCCGATTGGCAATAAATAATATATTCTGATTCATCTTCTTGCACAACTGAATCGAGAGTGTAAGTCTCCAAAAAAGCCATGATTGTGGGTGTGTCAGAAATATCTTTTAGTTTGATCAGTACTACCGGTCTTAGCCAAATCTTTGAACCTTTGATGTTTTTTGCATAAGAAAAAAAGGAAATATCATCACTATTCACGCTAATGGCAGCGATGATATTTGCTCTTGAATAATTTGACAAATTATCACAATTGACAATAATATTATCATCCGAATTGTCTGACAAAATATCAACTTTTTCATTATTAAAAAGGGTCTCCAAATTGGCTACAATTTGATTATAGTTAGACATGTTTCTGACTATAATATTTACTGAGGTGGAATCATCAACCCAATAATGGGCTTTTCCATTGGCATAATAATAGCTTCGTGTGTTGTTTTGAGCACTTATTATGCTCATACTCAAAAGAGTAGTTAAAAATATTAAGAACTTTTTCATTTGATTTTTAAATTAAGGTTGTTATTTTTTTTTCTTTTTTTGATTGAGAAATAAACATATAAAAACGTGGACAAAAACGAAATTTATTTGTCTCTAAAGGCTCACCACAGCCTGAATTTCTAATAAATTGAGTAATGCCCACGCCAAAAGGCGGGAGCGTTACTCGCATTACTCACAGAAATTCTTTAAAAGGTGGTGATTCTTAGAGCCCTGAATAAGCGATAACGCTCTATTTGTTGTTGTTTATATTTACTGTCTTATTTTTCCATCTTTTAATTTACTTGTTGTTTTTTGAATTAAATTTGTATTTATATCCTATTTGTAAGATTCCTTGAGCTCCTAATCCAAGTTCAATATTTACACAATTCTTTTTGCCAATTGTCATACCAAGAAAAGTTAGATGTCCTGTTAATAAATACTTTTCAGACAAGCCAATACGATCATAATAGATGTTATGAAAAGATATAACACGAATACCTAATCCGGAAAAAACCGATGAATAGAGTGATATGTTATTTTTAGAAAAGAAAGTAAATCTGTATCCTAATTGAATGGAGAAAAATGCAGCTCCTTTTTCAGATTCATACGTATTCTCAGAACCTACATAATGATTAGTGATGGATCTCCATTTGTGTTGATTAAAACAATCGGATGTAACAGAAAATGCAGCCCCAATGCTATGCTTTTTATTGAAATTGTAGTAGTACTCAAGATTGAGGCTTCCCAAAACAATTGGATTTTTTAAATGAACAAATGAGTGAAACATCATAGGTTGTGCTAACGCACCATAAGAAACCCCCACTTCATGTTTTAGCGTCTCCGCTTTGGGAGGGGAA
>JAITTF010000294.1 GCA_031287215.1 Bacteroidales bacterium | reverse complement strand
TTTTTTCTTTGCCGCAACATTCGCACACATATTTGGGAGTTATCGTTCGTTCTACATAAACACTCGGACGCACGATAACTAGTTTTTCATTTACATCTTCGCCGATCTTTATTAACCTGTGCCCGCATGGACAGTTTTTTTCATCTTCACTTAAATCATTCATAATTATTTCACGTCGAAGATTTTCAGGCAGCGGTTTTCTACCGGCTTTTTTTCCCCGCTCATGTTCTTTTACCTTTACCTTATCATTAGGAGATTCATCTTCATTAGGTTTTGTCGTTTCCACCTCATCTTCATTGAATAATGATTGCTGGTTGTCATCATTTAGTTTCTCGGAAGAATGTACAAATCTTTTGTATGTTAACAAATCAACTTTTTCTTGCAGTACCAAGTTTTTTAATTTTAGATTTTGTATTTCTGATTTTAATGTATCGTATTCGCTTTTGGTTATAGTTATTGTATTATTTGCTATTGCTGCACTATCGAGAGAAATTGCTCTTTTCTGTTCAATAACTTTCGTCATGTCTTATTTGTATCACATTTTAAATTTTGTGTCAATCAGATATGGTAAGATTTGACGGATACGTATCTTTAATATATGTTACGGAAGGGGGGGTAAAAAAATGAAAAAGAAGGTGTTTGCTGTTTGGTATGTTTTTGCTTTTTCACTCATCATAACGGCCCATGCGCCGGCCGATGACCAGGCTAAGGCGTTTATGGATCGCGGTATTACCTTTTACTATAAGGGAGATTATGTTACGGCAATAGCGGACTTCACCGATGCCTTCAAGCTTGATCCCAACAATACCGCTGCCTATATCAATCGCGGCGCCTCGTATTTTCATAAGGAAGATTATGTCCGGGCTATAGCGGACTGCACCCGGGCAATCAGCATTGATCCCAATCGCGCCGCTGTCTGGTATCAGCGCGGTACTGCGTATCTCGAAAAGGGCGACGGGGTATTTTTTTCTCACTTACGAGTATAACAACTGGTTCAACACTTTTTACGTTTTGGGATCTTCCTAGTTTTGTAATTGCTGTTGTATGCCCATTTGTAGTACTGAGTTCATTATATGGGGGCAGTGCTCTAAAGTCAGCTTTTAATGCACCCTTCAAGAAAGAAATTTCTAAGGTAGTATTATCCAGGGCATATGAATTTTTCACCGCTTATGGTAAACTAACATGGTTCACCGGGCTTGTTGGCCTCCTTATTGGTATAGTTGGAATGTTTAAGAATTTAGAAGATAAAAGCGCCTTGGTGCCCAATATAGCCGTATCATTTATTTCAATATTTTATGCTGCATTAGTAAATAATTTTGTAATACTACCGTTGCAGATACTATTAAACAAAAAAATGAAAGAAATGGAATAGGCCGGTATATGAAAAAGCCTTTAGTTCTATCTGTCTTTTTGGCTTTCTTTTGCTGGGGTACGCTTCTGCAGACGGTGCCAAAGACCAGCAGCAAATTTAGTGGTAGACCGAGGTTGGTAGCCCCTTTTAGCGATGGGAAATTCGTCTACAGGGAGTTAGGCACAATAAACCCTGAAAATATGTTAAAAAAGTGCTTGACAAACAAAATTTTGGAGGATATACTCTTTTTAAGGAAACATAATGGCATTAAATTATGTTAAACATCATAAAATTGACTTGAAAAATCATCCTGAATTGAATGAAAAATGGGTTCAGGATATTATTGCAAAAGATCCGTCTATAATTGGTTTAGGTGATTTGATCCTCAAGGATAAGGAGAGAATTCAACCTCGGGCTGGTCGACTTGACATATTATTACAGGATGAAAATGCTTCAAAACGTTTTGAAGTAGAAATCCAATTAGGTAAAACTGATGAAAATCATATTATTAGGACAATTGAATATTGGGATATTGAAAGAAAAAGGTTTCCACAATATGAGCATGTCGCCGTGTTAATTGCTGAAGATATTACTAGCCGTTTCCTAAATGTTATAAGTTTGTTCAATGGATTTATTCCACTAATTGCTACTCAAATGAATGCAATTAAAATTGGAGAAAATATGTCTTTAGTATTTACTAAAGTTTTAGATCAGTTAAAACTCGGACTAGTTGACGAAGACGAAGAAGTGGCAGAAAAAACTGATAGAAATTATTGGGAACAACAAAAAGGTACTAAACAGACCGTTGGAATTGCTGATGAACTATTAAACTTAATTAAAACAGTGGATCAGAACTTTGAATTTAATTATGTAAAACATTATATTGGTCTAATAAATAATGGACAAATAAATAATTTTGTAAAAATGACACCACAAAAAAGTAATTTATTAATTACATTGAGAATTCCAAAATCAGATGAAATTGATGAAAAAATTGACAATGCGGGTTTGGATATTCTTGATTATGATGAAAAATGGAATAGATATAGGATCAGAATAAAGAAGGATGAACTTGAAAAGAAAAAAGAGATCATTATTGAATTATTAAAAATCTCATATAATAATTCATTATAGTAAAGCAGGGTTTACTGCGCCTAACAGGACTGTATATGCTGCGTCCGCAGTAGCGGGCTTGGCCTACGAAAAACTACAGTCGACATTTGGCCATTGTGCAGTTTTTCTCCGCCACATTTTTGCAAGCCCTGGAAACCTACGGTTTCCTTTATCGCAACCGCAAAAACGTCGCATAGCTTTCACGCTACACGCTTCACCGCCAGTAGGCGGCTCGTATAGCTTTACGCGTTATGCAAACCTCCGGGCTTCGTCTCCTTCCCGCTATTATACTCTATGGGTACTTATTGGTACAGATTTTTCGGAGGGGACTCTTATTTGAAGGAATTAACCACGAAGCTATGATAAAAGTATGCGGATAACTTGGTATGCTGTAGGAGTTCGGTCGGACTAAAGTCCGCGGACAACTACCGGTTGCTGTCTATCTGGGGCAGAAAACTGATCCCGTAACCACGAATAACAACCGCTGGGTAGCCGCTTGCGCGGTAATTTAAGGGGCATTAGCTTCTTGGGGGCTGGTTTCTGAACAAATCAACACTCCGAATAGACGTATGGTTCGGAAACGGAGTTTCCGCAGTATACCGGAGTTCCGCCGAACAATCAAGGTTTTGTGGAGGGACTA
>JAITTF010000164.1 GCA_031287215.1 Bacteroidales bacterium | reverse complement strand
TCTAATTTTAAAACAAAAATAAAATCAATCCATAAGAAAAAATGAAAATATTACAGCTGTGTCATAAACCTCCCTTCCCCGCAGTGGATGGTGGATGTATTGCCGTTAACGCCATTACTCGTGGTTTAGTTAATAGTGGTAAAGTGGTTAAGGTGATGGCTATTAATACTCCAAAACATCCATTCCATGAGGAGCAAATTCCGGAAGATTATTTTGAACTGACTAACTTTGAATCGGTATTTGTTAATACAAATATTAATCCTATTAAACTCTTTTTGTCCTTATTTACTTCACGATCTTATCATATAGAAAGGTTCGTTTCTAAAGATTTTAAACAAAGACTGATCTCACTACTCAAAAAAGAAAAATTTGATATCATTCAGTTAGAATCTCTCTACGTAGCCCCTTATATTGCTAGCATTCGACAGTATTCTAAAGCAAAAATAGTACTTCGTAGCCATAATATTGAACATCAGATTTGGAACCGTTTCTTAAAACATGAACTCAACTTCTTCAAAAGAATCGTTTTGAAAAATATGGTCAAGAGTCTAAAAAAATATGAATTGTCCGTAACAAAGCAGGTGGATGGTTTCTTGGCAATTTCTGAACCTGATTTTGCTTATTTTGCAAAACATTGTTCTCCCTTCAAAGGAACGGTCATTCCCATGGGAATGGACATGGAAAGATATGAATATGAAGAATTTTATATCCCTGCACTGATGCCTTCCTGTTGTTATATTGGAAGTCTGAATTGGATCCCTAATAAAGAGGGTGTAGAGTGGTTTTTGAACGATATTTGGGATGAGGTTGCAGAGCAATTTCCGGAATTGACTTTTACTTTAGCAGGAAGGGACTTTTCAGAGAAATTAACAGCTAAAAACTATCACAACGTTTTTTTCATTGGAGAGGTTGAAAGTGCTAACGATTTTATTCTTTCTCACGATATTATGATTGTTCCTTTGCTCTCCGGTAGTGGGGTGAGAATTAAGATTTTAGAAGGTATGGCTCTCGGTAAAACTATTATTACTACCACGATCGGGGCAGAAGGATTGGATGTCGATTCCGGTAAAAATATTTTTATTGCCGATACTGCTGAAGAGTTTATTGATGTGATAGAAAAATGTATCAATACTCCTGAAATATGTAAAATTATTGGCGAAAATGCCCGTGAATATATAATACTTCGTCACAATAATGAAGTCATTACTAAGAAATTAATTTCATTTTATGAGGAACTATTAGCTAAATAATGAGCACACTTTTAGATACCATTTTTTCTCCGGCAGATTTAAAAAAAATAGACCCTAGTCAATTACCACAATTGTGTAAGGAGTTGAGAGATTTTATCATCGTAACAAGTGCTAATAATCCGGGACATCTTGGTGCCAGCCTCGGAACAGTTGAATTAGCCGTGGCACTGCATTATGTTTTTGATGCTCCTAAGGATAAAATTGTTTGGGACGTAGGTCATCAAGCTTATGCTCATAAAATTCTTACCGGCAGAAAAGACCGCTTTAAAGATAATAGAAAATATAAAGGAATTAGTGGTTTTCCTAATATCGAAGAGAGTGAATACGATGCTTTCGGAACAGGGCACTCCTCAACCTCCATCTCTGCCGTCCTCGGAATGGCAATCAGTGCTGCCATGCAAGGAAAAAATGAGAGAAACCACATCGCCGTCATTGGAGATGGTTCTATTGGTGGGGGTATGGCTTTTGAAGCAATGAACCACGCCGGCACTACAGATGCTAATATGCTTATTGTGCTTAATGATAATAAAATAGCTATCGACAAAAATGTAGGTGCCGTAAGCGAAAATTTGCTTGCTATTACCTCTTCAGCCGGTTATAACCGCTTTAAAAATAGACTTTGGAATTTTTTAACCTCGAATTCTAATAAAGCTAATGCGTTTACCCGCTTTTTTAGTGCTACAGGCAATGTGATCAAAGGACTTATATTGAGTGGAAGTAATATCTTCCAAAGTTTAGGATTCCGTTATTTTGGTCCGTCAGATGGTCATGATGTAGTTAGATTAGTGCAGATTTTCAACTCATTGAAAAATATTAAAGGTCCTAAAATTTTACATCTTATTACCATTAAAGGTAAAGGAATGTCTGTCGCTGAAGATAATCAAATTACTTACCATGCTCCGGGAAAATATAATCCTGATACAGGAGAAATTATCGAAATTTCACACGAAGGAGAACCCCCTAAATATCAAGATGTTTTTGGTGCTACATTGTTGGAATTGGCTCAACTCAACGAAAAAATTGTAGCCATTACCCCTGCCATGCTTACCGGTAGTTCGTTGAATATGATGAAAGAGGTCTTCCCGAAAAGAGTCTTTGATGTAGGTATTGCAGAACAACATGCCGTAACTTTTGCTGCCGGATTTGCTATTGAAGGGATGATCCCTTTTTGTAATATCTACTCTTCTTTTCTACAGAGAGGTTACGACCAACTGATTCATGATGTAGCTTTGCAAAAACTGCCGGTGATCTTTGCCGTGGATAGGGGAGGTTTAGTTGGCGAAGATGGGGCTACTCATCACGGCATTTTCGATTTAGCTTATTTGAATGCAGTGCCTAATATGATTGTGGCTTCTCCCATCAATGAAATCGAATTTAGAAACATGCTCTATACAGCTTACTTAAACCGAAAAAATCCTTTTGCTATTCGTTATCCACGCGGGAAAGGCGTAATTGCCAATTGGCAAATTCCTTTTCATACTTTGGAAATAGGAAAAGCTGAAGTGATCAATCATGGCTCACAAATTGCCGTGCTCTCTATAGGTCCTTTAGGAAATCATGTGCAAAAAGCAATTCAAAATCTCCATAAAGAAGGCGTTTTTCCAGCTCATGTCAACATGCGATTTCTCAAACCATTAGATGAACTGTTGTTGAAAGAAATAGCGCAACAATATCCAACACTGCTTACCGTTGAAGACGGCACTGAAAAAGGAGGACTCTTTTCTACGGTAGCTGAATTTTTAGAAAAAAATCTACTCAAAAACAATCTACATAACATCTCTATTCCTGATCAATTTATAGAACATGGAGACCTGCTCAATCTTTATCACCAAGTAGGTTTTGATGTAAAATCTATTGAAGACAAGATAAAAAACTATAATATTTGCTCCGTTATTTCAGGACGATTATGATTTAAAATCAAAAAAAAACTACTCAAGGGAGTAGTTTTTTTTTTGTGCCAAAAAGTTAAAAATAAGTTATTTATCTGATTCTAAAAAAGGATAGGTATATTCTGTAAATGGATTTAAGGTCTCTTTTACACAACGAGGACTAATCCATCTGTAGAGATTGAGTTCGCTACCTGCTTTGTCGTTGGTACCGGAAGCTCTTGCGCCTCCAAATGGCTGATTGCCAACTACGGCACCTGTAGGTTTATCGTTGATATAGAAGTTGCCGGCTGCATATTTGAGTGTTTCAAAAGCCTCCAGCATAGCATAACGGCATTTTGAGAAAATTGAACCGGTAAGTGCATAAGGAGAAGTTTCGTTACATAATTTTAGGGTTTCGGTATATTTTTCATCTTCATAGACATATACCGTCATCACGGGACCGAAAAGTTCTATTGAAAGGGTCTCATAATCTGGAGTTTTGGCAACTATAAGGGTAGGTTCTATATAAAAACCTACTGATTTATCAAAACCACCTCCAAGGACGATCTCTGCATCGTTAGATTTCTTGGCATTATCAATATAATGTGTAATTGTATCAAATGCTTTTTCATCAATGACTGCATTGACAAAATTGGTAAAATCTCTAACATCTCCCATTTTTACTGTTTTTATCATCTTTTTAATTTCTTTAAGAGTCTCATTCCAAAGTGATTTAGGTATATAGGCACGAGAGGCAGCAGAGCATTTTTGTCCTTGATATTCGTATGCACCGCGAACGATGGCTACTGCTAATTCTCTTGGTTCAGCACTACTGTGAGCAAAGATGAAGTCCTTACCACCTGTTTCACCCACAATTTTGGGATAAGTTTTATAATGATCTACATTATTGCCGATAGTTTTCCAGAAATTATTGAAAGTAGAAGTACTTCCTGTAAAGTGAACGCCAGCAAAATCAGGAGAAGCAAAAACTACACTACTGATCACAGCACCGCTACCCGGTAAAAAGTTGATAACGCCGTCAGGTAATCCTGCTTCTTTGAAGACTTTCATCAAATAGTAATTTGATAAAATAGCAGTTGTTGCCGGTTTCCATATCGTTACATTGCCCATCAAAGCAGGAGATGCATTGAGGTTACAAGCAATAGCGGTAAAATTAAAAGGAGTGATAGCATATACAAATCCTTCTAATGGACGATATTCCATACGGTTAATAACAGAATTATCGGAAATAGGCTGTTGAGCATAAATTTTTGAAGCATAATAGGAATTAAATCTCAGAAAATCAATAGCTTCGCAAGGTCCGTCAATTTCTGCTTGGTAAGGATTTTTGCCTTGTCCTAACATGGTAGCGGCATTGATGACGTAACGGTATTTCTTGGACATCAGTTCAGCGGCTTTCATCATAATCGAGCAACGTTCTACCCAAGGGGTATCTTCCCATTTTTTCTTAGCTTCCATAGCCACTTCGATAGCCATTTTGACCTCTTTTTCGGTTACTTGATGGTAGTTGGCAAGTGCATGTCCATGTTCGGTAGGCATGACTACTTTGCCCATTTTGCCGGTTTTAACCTCTTTACCTCCAATAATAAGAGGAATCTCGATTACCGTTTCGTATTGTCTTTTTAACTCTTCTTGTAAGAGTTTTCTTTCTGGAGTACCTGGAGCATAAGAATTTACAGGCTCGTTTTTAGGTTCTCTAAATTGGAAAAGTGCATTGTTCATAAAAAATCTTTTTTTTGAGAATTATTATTATTATTAAATTCAGTAAATAAACTGCAAACACCACAAACTAAAATCTGCAATAGATACATGATTTTACTTTTTGAAAAATCGTTGCAAATTTACGAGATTTTTTTTAATTTTACATGCTTTTTTCTATAAAAATGACGCTCAGTTTTTTTTTGTACTTTTGCCTCCTGATTGAAAAAAGCAAAGTTTTTGATATTTTACTGAAAAGGAAATAGAGATATGAAAAAAAATGGCTCCTTAAAGTCTATGGTAGAGCAATTTAGTACAACAATAGGAAATCTTACAATTAAGACTTTTCATTTTAATTTTGTAAGAGTAAATACCTATATTGTGTATGATGATACTAAAGAAGCGGTCATCATTGACCCCGGCAACCACGCTCAAGAAGAAAATCAACAACTTTTTGATTTTATCGCAAAAAAAGAGTTGACAGTTAAATATATTCTGGTTACCCATACTCATTTTGACCATATCTTTGGAATACAATTTGCTAAAGAGCAGTATCAGGTGCCTTTTTTAATGCACCCAGCGGCATTACTTGTTTATAGTCAGGCAGGTACTTATTTGAAGATTCTCGAACACCAAGAAGGGGGATTCCCTCCTCCTGATGGCTTTATTGAGGAAGGTGAAATTATTAGCTTTGGTCATCAGCAATTGGAAATTTTATATGTCCCGGGGCATTGCGATGGCAGTATTTGTCTCTATGACCCCAACAATAAAGTACTCTTTACAGGAGATGTTCTTTTTTACGAAAATCTTGGCAGAACTGACCTTCCTACAGGGGATTACGATATACTTGTGAATGGCATTAAAGAAAAATTATTACCCTTAGAAGAGGAAGTAACCGTTTTTCCGGGTCATGGCAATACCACTACTATTGGACATGAAAAATTACAAATCCCTTATTTAAAATAACTTATTGAAGAAAGAATTTATGAAAGAAAATCTTGAAGATATTGAATTTGGTTACGAAAGACACGACCTCTACAACCAAGAAGATTTGAACTTATTGGCAGATATTTATAAAAATATTATTACGGTTTCTGGCGAGGATGTTAGTCGCCAGGGATTGGTAAAAACGCCGATGCGTGCGGCTAAAGCCTTTCAATTTTTGATGCACGGTTATAATCTTAATCCTAATGAAATACTGAGTAGTGCTATTTTTGATGAAGATTATAAACAGATTGTATTTGTGAAAGATATAGAAATTTATTCGATGTGTGAACACCATCTGTTGCCTTTTTTTGGCAAAGCGCATGTGGGTTATATCCCTAATGGAAAAATTGTCGGATTAAGTAAAATACCCAGAGTTGTAGATGCCTTTGCGAGAAGATTACAACTTCAAGAACGGTTGACCACTCAAATCAAAGACTGCCTTCAAGAGGTCTTAAATCCGCTTGGTGTTGCGGTAGTCATTGAGGCTCAACACCTTTGTATGTCTATGAGAGGTATCCAAAAACAAAATTCTGTAACTACCACCGCCGAATATACAGGAGCATTTTATAAAAATTTAAATACACGTCAAGAATTTTTACAGTTGATAGGTGCTAATTTACACTAATAATTGAAAAAAATCACGTATATTTGCAACTTGATTTATAATTAATAATTTGTTTTACCATGGGAAGAGCATTTGAATTTAGAAAAGCAAGAAAATTTAAACGTTGGGGTAATATGGCGAAAGTCTTTACCCGTTTAGGCAAAGAAATTACAATGGCAGCAAAAGCCGGTGGAGGAGACCCTGCTACCAATGCCAAATTAAGACTTCTAATCCAAAACGCAAGGCACGAAAATATGCCTAAAGAAAATGTGGAAAGAGCCATCAAAAGAGCTTTTGAAAAAAATACTACCGACTATAAAGAGACTGTATATGAGGCTTATGGTCCTCACGGAATTGCTGTCCTTATTGAGGCTGCTACCGATAATAATCAACGTACAGTTGCTAACGTTAGAAGCTATTTTAATAAATTAGGAGGCGCATTGGGCACTACAGGAATGCTCGATTTTATCTTTGAAAGGAAATGTAACTTTATCGTTACCCCAAAAGCAGACATCAATTTAGAAGATTTAGAACTCGAATTGATTGATTTTGGTATTGATGAACTTTATGAAGATGAAGATGGTGTCGTCATTTTTGCCGATTTTCAAAATTTTGGTCCTATCCAAAAATATTTGGAAGAAAATGAATTTGATATTAAATCATTCAAATTTGAAAGAATTCCAAATGAACTCAAAAAATTAGATCCTCAACAGAGAGAAGAAGTTGAGAAATTATTGGATAGAATTGAAGAAGACGAAGATGTTACAAACGTATTCC
>JAITTF010000197.1 GCA_031287215.1 Bacteroidales bacterium | reverse complement strand
TCACCACAAAACAATCAAGACTCAAAAATTTTTTGTCATTTGAGCGCGGCAAAATATCCCTGCTGGATTATTCAAGTCCGGAGTTACCATCGAATGTCTTAATCGAGGGCTTCTTTCTTAGGTTCAGCTGTCTCTTTTTTTTCGTCCTTCAACTGCGGTTTGCATATATGCGCATCTTTCCCAAAAGCATACTTAATCTTCAACATTCCCGTATATCCGTCTCTTGCGCCTACATATTTTTGCAAGTTTATATCTACGGTCAGCTTCCATATCTTTCCGCTTGCTCCTACTTCACACATCGCTTCAGCTCCGAAATTTGGATCAGGCATACGCAACGAATCCTCTCCGTTTTGTACTTCCGCTTTTACTACTCCATCAGTCCTCCCATAACCCCATATTCCCACATATGGTTTTATCATGAACTCGCCTACATATCTCACTCTTCCCCCTAATCTGATTTTTCCTGACTTTGCGTTCTTAAACTTTATTGTCTCTCCGTTTGCCAACTCTACATCTTCTCCATTCTGACATGCAAATATATATTTTAAACTCCAGTCCAGCTCCAACTTCTCACCTGCTTTATGTTTATATCCTCCTCCTACTTCGTATCCCTCATACGTTGTTTTTGTTTTGTACTTCAGTCCTTCCCATGTCACTAAGTCTTTTAAATGATCTTCTTCTTCTTTAAAACTATTACTTACCTTTCCACCTCTCAATACCGCTTCTCCATATATCTTTTTCCCGCTAAACTCATCTTCGTAAAAATTATATCTCCCTAATACTCCTCCTCCCACATATTCACTCGTTCCTTTAGCGCACCCTCCACCGATCAAGGGCTCTTCTACATCGTGGCGCCGACTAGAGAAGCGGGAATCCCCTGTGAAACATATATCGCTATTTGCGCTCCCGTGCTCCGCAAACACTCCAACTATTAACGCATTCCCTCTTACTGCTACTACTTTCCCGACTCCTCCCAACATCGTTATCGCTTCCATATCTATACGCAAAGCATCGTATAGCGAATTATACTTTGACTTTCCTCCTCCTCCTCCAAAAAATACTCCTATTTCTCCCTTACGTCCAACAAGTAATGACTCCGCTTCTTCCATTTTACTTAATATGCAATCCATCCCCTGATTTATCAATAAAACTCCTGCTCCATACCCGCCCGAAAATGTTATTGCTTCCTCTTTTACTTCCTTAGAATCTAATGTCACTCTAAAACATCTTTCGCACGGTGTATTACTGCCTGGCAAAGGTGTATCACTGCCTGCTGACGAATGAGCATGTAACTTATAGCGTACTAACCCCCAGGTCCTATATGAATTTATCTCTTGGTTGTCGTGTAACCAACAGCCATAACGTGTATAGCGTTCCCCCCTATCAATATCCATACACTCTTGAGGAATTTCTTGCGAACGGATCAATACAACACTATCACCTATATTCATTGCACTTTTTATGTATAATTTTACACCATTGTTAACGTCTTGAACGTGTACACCGGTCTTTGACGTTAAAATTGTGTCTTCGGATTTTATATCTGCTGGAAAATAAAAATTATAATCTTCAAAATTACTTATTCCATCTACTACAATTCCCTTTGTTTCAACAATATTTAATGTGTTGCCCTTAAGCGCGTTGTATTTGCATTTGCTTTTTTCGTCTTTGTATTTATCTGTCACCCTGCCTCCGTATAGTGTTACTGTAGGACCAAATACCGGGGTTCCGGAAATAGTTATTGTATTATTAATAGCATCGCCCGAATCGCTTGACCAACCGCCGCAAACGCTTCCACCGCTAATCTCTCCGCCGTTAATTGTAACTGTATTACCATTTGCAGATCCACTTGCCGTATTTCCGCCATAAACATCTCCACCAACAGTCGCATTAGTCAACATAACTGTATTATTTTCTGCATTTCTGTTATTTCCGTCAATCACCATTGCCTCACCACCACAAACATTTCCACCAACACTCCCGCCAGTAATTGTAACTTTATTGCCATTTGCAGATCCATTTCTAGCATAACCACCACAAACATTTCTACCAACACTCCCGCCAGTAATTGTAACTTTATTGCCATTTGCAGATCCATTTGTAGCACAACCACCATAAACACTCAAATGCTGATTAGTCGTTATATTATCCAACGTAACTGTATTATTTTCTGCATTTCCTTTACTCTCGCGTGCATCCACACTCCTTACACAACCGCCACAAACACCTCCTCTATATTGACTAATAACAGTCGCATTAGTCAACATAACTGTATTATTTTCTGCATTTCCTTCTCCAATAACACGACCACCAAAAATTTCTCCCCCTATAGTCACGCCATTAACTGTAACTACATTTTTAGATGCAATTCCATTCCTTATCATCCCACCTATAACGTCACCACCAACATCACCACCAGTAATTGTAACCTTATTTTCAGATGCTTTTCCAGTACCTTCAACAGCGCCGCCACAAACCTCTCCTACTATCTTCCCACCGTTAATTGTAACTTCATTTTTATTAACATTCGATTCCACATCTTCAGCATAAGCACCTGCAATGGCTCTACAATCGCCGCCGTATACATTGACTTCATTGCCTGTCATTGCTCCGACGATCACAGCGCTAGCGCTATCCATATAAGCGCCGTATGCAAAACGAATATTTGTCCCTGTTCTAATGTTTACAATATTATTGTTTGGATCGCGCGACCACGGCGCCAATCCACCACTGTCGCTATTGCCAGCGACATTAGTATCGACGCCAAAATCAGTATCAATACCTATTACATGCTGACCCAAGCAAACATCCATACATACAAACAATGCTAATATTGCTATTATATTTCTCATTCTTTTGTTCCTGCCTGCCTAAAAACTTCCATTCCTCTCATTCATTTCTCTCCCACGATAAAAATTAAATCTGGAAACAAAAAGCCTCCACAATTTTTTAATTAGTTTCTTGATATTTTTTACTCCAGCGCTCAATAGAACTGACTGCCAAACATCCTGTCGAAAAAGCTATCTGCAGATTAAACTCGCCTAATGGTAAGCCTTCCCAAAGCGATGTCAAAATAAATATATCGCTTGTTTTAAGTATTTCGGCAATATCCGTTCTCCAGCTTATAAAGAATAACTTTATCCTTTAAATTAAGGTTTTCTATTAAATTTTCAAGTTCTTTTCTCTGTTCACCGTCGCCAACTATCAAAAAAACTACATTTTTTAGAATCTCAATCGTAATTGATGCCGCTTTAATAAAATCTTTTAGATTTTTTTGAGGTTTAAACGGACCCATTGTAGTAACAACTCTTACATTTCTATTTATACCTATACTATTTTTAAAATGTGGATTTGGAATAAAATTTTTGTAGAAATCGATATCTATATATTTTAAAATTTTCCGCAGCTTCATCATCTAAAATCCCACTCACACCTGTTATAAAAAAATCTTCAAAAATATCTTTATTTATATTTTCAGCAGTATTTAGCGCTACTTTTTGAGCTCCGCCAAGTTCGAGTTTTGTAATAATATAACAAACTTTTATCATATAGTCCCCATTGTATTAAAAAACGAGAGAGGCCCTTATTTGGATTCTTTTATTTTCATTACTTGATTGTACTTATTTGTACACTATAGATGGCATGTGATACTGCAGTTTTAATTCTATATAATTTGCCCCGCAAAAACAAAGCTAGCAAAAATGAGAAGAAAGCAAACGTTTACTGCAGAAGAGAAACTCAAGGAAAAAGGAGATTTTAAACTCATTGGCAACATCCTTATATTTTACGATTTTTTTTGTAATATTCTGTAAAAAATATTAAAATCGGCAAATGTGATAAGAGAAAGCCCTTCCGTTTTCTTGCTTCGATATAATTGTATAACCTGCGGTAGAAACAAAAAAAAGTTATACCAAAACAAACCTCAATAAAATACTTAACATTTTCACTTATTCGCAGTCTCTTTGATTATTTTATAATTTTACTTCCGCCTTGTGCGCTTTTATTGTATATTTCCTAAATTTTATATTAAATCTGTAGGCATAATTTCTATGCCCACAGAAATTCCTGAAGATCGTTTAAAATCACCAAGAAGTCTTACAAGCTTTAGTATATTCTCTCTCTCCTTTAATGATTATATGTTTTCTGTAAATATTATTCAATTTTGAAATATACGCCGAAAAAGAATGTTCCACATCGTATGCTTGAGCCATAAGTTCTTGGGCTTTCTTTATAGGACCCACTGGATCATGTAAAGAATCAACTTCGTCAAAAACAGTAAGATCAAATT
>JAITTF010000292.1 GCA_031287215.1 Bacteroidales bacterium | reverse complement strand
TTTTCAACATTTCTTGCCATTAAATCACCCGGATAATTCTTACTGCCTTTAAACATTAAATGTTCCAAAAAATGCGATAGTCCTGCCTGTGACGGTTTTTCGTCAACAGATCCTGCCCGCACAAAAACAATTACAGAAGCCGCAAGACTATTCTTATCATTTATTAAAATAGATGTAAGACCATTTTCATATTTCATAATTTTTACCCTCTGTGAATTCTAACTCAAATCCTGCACCCAACCATTTTCGAGATTCGCCAATTTCAGATAATTTATTGCTTCTTCATATTCACTTTCTGTCAACGAATGCGACAACTCTTTAAAATCATTTGATTTATAAGCTGTATGATATTGCGACATCAAACTTACAAAAGTATTTTCCGACAACTCCTTTGCTATAAAATCTAAAACTTTTTTAGTGTTTTCAATATTGTCCGGCAAAACTAAATGTCTTACAATCATGCCTTTTTTTGCTACGCCATTACCATCAACCACTAAATCTCCAACTTGTCTTTTCATTTCTTTTAAAGCCGTTTGATTTGCTTCAACATAATTTTTAATCCCTGAATACTTAAAGGCAATTTCATTATTAGAATATTTTATATCCGGAAGATATATATCAATCGTTCCTTCAAGAAGCTTCAAAGTTTCAACATTTTCATATCCGCTGCAATTGTAAAGTATAGGTATTATTAATCCTTCCTTACGCGCAATATAAACAGCTTTTGCAATTTGCGCACTATAATGTGTAGGGGTAACAAAATTTATATTATGCGCACCTCGACTTTGAAGGCTAAGCATTATTTCAACTAAACTATCAAGGCTTACTTCTTTACCATTACCTAACTGACTTATTGGATAGTTTTGACAAAAAACGCATTGCAGAGTACAGTTTGAAAAGAAGATAGCGCCTGATCCATCTTTTGCGCTTATAGGAGGTTCTTCGCCAATGTGAATATTATTACTTGCAATAAATATTTTATCAGCGGTTCTGCAAAGACCTTTTTGCCCCGCATTTCTATTAACTCCACATTGTCTTGGGCAAATTGCACATTTGTCCATCATCGAATAAAGTTTTTCTATATTTGCTTCAAAATTAACCATTTTATCCACTTTTACTAAACTACAACTTGGATCCTCATTTTTACGAGGACGACAAACCAAAAAAATCTTTTGATATTGTTTTAATGATTTAACAGAAACAAAACTGCGCCCATCCGGACTTGAACCGGAATCACCAGCTCCGGAGGCTAACGCTCTATCCAATTAAGCTATGGGCGCGTTTATGTCACGCGTCTAAACACATCTGTTTTTAAAGACGTTACTCTATCTAAAAACACTTTTCCGTCTAAATGATCTATTTCATGCTGAACAACTATTGCCTCAAAACCGTCTGTTTTTAATTGTTGCTTTTTACCATTTAAATCTAAATAATCTACTTCTATTTTTTTCCTTCTTACAACTGTCCCGATAAAATCTGGAGCACTTAAACACCCTTCTCGCGAACTTATTTTACCTGACGAATAAGTTATAACAGGATTAATCATTATTAGAAGACCGCTACTCCTATGTTCTTTAAGACTTTGAGAAGCATCAATAACAACTATACGCTGCAACACGCCTACTTGCACTGCTGCAATACCAACACAATATTTATGAGCATACAAAGTTTTGCTAATACCCTCAATCAAATTTTTTGTTTCTTCAGTGATATGTTCCACAGGAAGAGATATCTCTTTAAGAAGAGGATTTGGGATAGTTAGAACAGGCAGTATATTCATTTTCCAACCGCCTATATATTTGCCGATTCTGCTCTGTTTATAGATATAATCACATTTAGAGATTTAGCTAAGTCGGCAAGACCTTTAGAAATTTTTTCATAGGATACGGATTTGGGAAAATCCGACTCTATTATCATTATATACGTATTATCATCCTTATGTTTTGATAAAGATGTTTGAACATCTGTAATGTTTATTTCATTTTCTGCTAAATACTTGCTGACATTATACACCAATCCTGTTTTGTCTGCCCCATACACAGAAATTATAAACGGATTTGACGACAAATATTTTTTTGGCGAATATGAATCTATGTTTGTATAAGAAATAAACATACCCAAAGTTTTTGAAGATTTTTGCAACTTTTCAAATAAAAAGACCTCTGAAATATTTTCAGGAACGCAAAGTATCAAAATCATGGCAAACTGCCCATGAAGGATTGTCATTGTAGAGTCTTCTATATTGCATTTTGCATCGTATAGAACTTCGGCAATTGCGCTGACAATTCCCGGTTTATCTTTACCTATCGCTGTTAAAGAAATATATTTTGACATGTTCGCTCCATTTAAAGACTAACGCGGCCTCTCGCTTTCGCGAGGACAGTAACGGTCTATGTACACAAAGTTGATGACGAAGAATAATTGTCGTCAACCCGCTGAAGAACTGTCATCAACCCGCTGAAGAATTGTCGTCAACCCGCTGAAGAACTGTCATCAACCCGCTGAAGAATTGTCATCAACCCGCTGAAGAATTGTCGTCAACCCGCTGAAGAACTGTCATCAACCCGCTGAAGAACTGTCATCAACCCGCTGAAGAATTGTCGTCAACCCGCTGAAGAATTGTCGTCAACCCGCTGAAGAACTGTCATCAACCCGCTGAAGAATTGTCGTCATTGCGGGCTTGACCCGCAATCTACGTTGTTGTGCAGTTGTTTTTAACTTGGATACTCGCTGAAGTTTATCCCCGAAGGTTGTAATCGGGGGCGAGTATGACAAAACACGACGCTTGATTGTTACAACATTTGAAAACTTCTGAAACTACATTGTGAGTTGTAAGCGCCACTATTAAAACTAGACTATTTCTATTTACATCAACTGCGCTTGGAATAAATCCGTTTATTGCCATACATATAAACACAAAAAACACTGCAGCTCTTTTTTTCTACGAGCAAATTGTATATTAGTTAATTTAAAATGTCAATTGTCCACTATAATCATGTCAATTCAAAAATAAAATGATATTGAAATCGGAGGATTTCAAAAATATCAAATTTA
>JAITTF010000222.1 GCA_031287215.1 Bacteroidales bacterium | reverse complement strand
AATTACCTAATCAATCTACTTCCTTAGTTTGGGAAAAACCTTGGAAATTGAAAAATTTGGATAAAGAAAAAAGAGATTTTTTATACAACAATCGTTTAGAAATTGACTTTTTTAATGCTCGAAACAACTATGTAAATTCTATTCCATTATTGGCGGTAGGCAGTGTTGTTACTGCTGCCGGTTTGGGGTGGTTTTGTTATGGCATTGTCAATAATGGTTGGGTTCCTTTATATGCGATCGTAGGATCAACCTATTTAGCTGCAGGATGTGCAATATTAATTCCGGGAATCGTTTTGCATGTGAAAAGTAAAAAAACTTTTGACAATATAGTTTCTGAATATACCCAACAGCATGTATTTGCTCAACCAAATGACGTTCGCTTACAATTTGGTGTTGCTCAAAATGGCATCGGATTGCAAATCAACTTCTGATTACTAACCTTTATCCTTCAACGTTATGAAATCGTTACATCCTCCTTAACTCAGGGTTACGCTCTACAAACCCATCACTAAACAAATTCCTATTGTTTTTATCAATTAACTCAATTAACTCAATTAACTTACAAAAACTAATCGATCATGAAAAAGATTTTTTCAATTTTTTGTATGGCTTTCATTTGGATGGGAAGCCTGTTACAAGCCCAAACGGTGGGGCAATCTTACACCGAAATTTTTGACAATCTTTTTGTCAATGTAAATAAAAATGATGCCAGAACCGGCATATTATATGACAGGGTCGTACCCTTTTCAAAACTAACAGATTTCAATATATCAGCAGTTCCTCAAAATCGGACTGCTGATGCATATACTTTTATTCAAGGTTTTGATGAATTATGGAGGGCTGCATTCTTGCCTTCTGCAAGGTTACCTATTACTATTGAGGAACTTACCTCTTCTCTTGTTGTAGATGCTAACGTGATACCTATTGGTACGTTGCATTTTCGTTTCAATTGCATTGATAGTGCTGTGGCATCACAAAAATTGTACCTTAGTACAGATTCTCTGATCGCTGAAGATGCCCATATTCACAATTCTCTATTTAAAGAAAACACGATCTTTATGGCATCCCCGTTAGTAGGATTAACATCCAATGCTGATGTTATATACACTTTTACAGATTATTTTCAATTTGATAATACTCTAAATCCTATCGTAAAATTTCAAATTGATTTTGGAGATGGGCAAGGATTTGTTGCAGTTAATCTAAACAGCTCATATATGGTACATTATGCCGATACAGGAGAATATATTTTGCGTTTTATTGCAATTTTTAGAGATAGATCTGAAGTAACTGCTTTTGCAAAGATAAAATATTATACTGAAGAAAAATCGAAATCTATTGGTAGTGGATGGCCGTACATTGATAAATTAGTTGGCTCTCTGGCGATTACTGCTCAAATAGATTTTATAGATTATCAAGGACATAATGCAGGTAGAAATCAAGGAAATGTTTGGATATACTATGCCAATGCTGATAAAAAATTAAGAAAACCTATTCTCATTGTGGATGGCTTTGATCCCGGAAATAAGAGAAATTTTGAATCTTGTATTGGAACAGGTAAATCAATTTGGGAACAGTTAAATTATGTAAGTAATGGATCTACACAAAATTTGGGAAAATATCTATTACAATCTTTAGGTTATGATTTAGTAATTTTGGATTTACCGGATGGAGGAGGATATATTGAAAAAAATGCTATGGTTTGTATTGAAACGATCAATTATATCAACAATAAATTAAAATTGAATGGAAGTAAAGAGCAAATTGTGGTAGTAGGTCCAAGTATGGGTGGTCAGATTACCCGTTTTGCAATGGCATATATGGAACAAAATCCTAACGAAGTAAAATGTAATTACGGGAAACACAATTGTCGGCTCTGGGTTTCTTATGATTCGCCTCATCAAGGGGCTAATATATCCTACGGAGCACAAGAATTTTTAGACTATTGGGGAAACGATTTAGGAAATCAAGCTGCAAAAAAAACGTGGAATGATATTTTAAATTGTGTAGCTGCAAAACAAATGCTCATTTTCCATAAAGGAAGTGGAGCACAAATGTACCATGACCGCTACTATAATAGATTATCAAATGTTGGTTATCCAAATGCACTGAGAAAAATAGCCATTTCTAATGGAAGTCTCAATAATACTGCTAATGGAGCTGCAGGGACTGTTGCTTTTGAAGCATTTTTTCCGTATGTAGTCGCTTTTATTGATTCAAAAATACGAAGATTTCCTGCTTCAGGACAAACAGTAGATGTTTTGGAGAACTTTTGGCTTGTTTTGGGTATCTTTCCTGCCTATGTAAAAAGATCAGTTACAGCTCCCAATAATGGCTTTTGTGGTATTGATGGAGCTCCTGGCGGAACCTATAATACTTTTGATCAAATTGTGGATAATTTACCAGCCAGTGTCATCATTACGAACGCTCATAACCACTGTTTTATGCCTGTAAGAAGTACGTTAGATGTTAGTGGAAATCCTAACTATTGTACTAATTATGCAGGAAGAAATTTGGTTAATGAAGGGGTAATCCCTTTTGCAAGCTATTGTAATACGGTTACTCAAAATATGGCTCATGTCTCTTTTAATCCATCTATTGTCAGCTATTTAACCAATGAAATAGAAACGTATATTCAGGGAAAAGATTCAATCTCAGTCTGTGATGAAGTCCTATTTACAATGCACCTTCCTGCAAATCAACAAAATGCTATTGTTACTTGGGAATGTAGTAATAATTTGTTGATAGTTGCAGGACAAGGAACGTCAACCATAGTTGTTAAATGCTTGTCCAAAAATTCAAATTCATGGGTTAGTGCTACTTCTTCTAATCTAACTTATAACAAAAAATTGGCGAAATATAATGTAGTTACAATGGAAAGAGAAACTTTAATACCCTCACCGAATAGCTATATGATTACACAAAATACAATTTGGAGTGATCCGCTGCAATTAAATGAAAATGTAATCGTATTTAATGGAGCTAAATTGACGGTTTCGACTAATTTGTATTTGAATCCTAATATTTCAATTATTGTTAAACAAGGTGGTTTACTTGAATTAAATGGAGCATTACTAACCAATTCCTGCGGAAATATTTTATGGGAAGGCATTGTGGTTGAAGGAAATGGTAATGGGAATCATCATTCCAATGGGAAAGTACACCTTCTGAATGGGTCGGTAATCAAAAATGCTAATTGTGGTATCCGAACAGGCGGCAGTACACAAAGTGGCTTTATTTTAGGGCATGACATCTCTTTTATTAATAACAAACAAGCAGTAGTGATCTCCTCTTTATTAAATAATAATGCAACTGAAAATAATAGTAGTGTTTTTGAATATTGTAATTTTATTGCAGAAGAAAATAGTTTTATTGATGGAAATAATCCTAATAAACAAGTTGAGTTATTGTCAGTAAAAGGAGTGAATTTTAGAGCTTGCAATTTTATTAATCATAATTCAAGAGATTTAGTTACAGGTATTTTTGCTGCTAATTCCGGTTTTTTTGTCAATCCAATCTGTGAAATGGTTGATCCTATCACTAATTCTTGTGTGGATGGTTATTCTCATCAATCTTATTTTAATGGTTTCGATCGTGCTATTGAAGCAATTGGCACAGCTACAAATGCCTCCATGAGAGTTGTTGAAGCTGTTTTTCAAAATAATAATATTGGAATTGAGACTAATGCTGTTGATAATATTTACGTTGTAAAATCTGAATTTAGTATTGGTAATATAACAAACGGAACTAATTTTGGTATCATCTCAATAGAATCAACAGGATTTACGATTGAAGAAAATAAATTTTATGCTTTAGCTCAATCCACTACCCAAAATTATGGAATTTCTGTAAAAAATAGTGGTGCCAATAATAATCAAATTTATAGAAACGAGTTTTCTAATTTGTTCATAGCACAACAATTTGTTGGTCAAAATAGAGGAAATAATAGCTACTTAGGACTCCAAACTTTATGTAATACACATCAAAATAATCTAAGAGAGGATATCTATGTAGGTATTGATCCTGACAATGCTTCTATTAATGGTATTCGTGCTTTTCAAGGAGGCGCAATAGTCAATAATTTTGTATTTGATATTCCAGCAGGAAATGTTTTCTCTTCTTCAGTAAGACGTAGAGTGCATAACAATACGGAGAGCAGTATTAATTATCAATACAATAATAGTCATAATGAAGAAATTCCAATTCCCTCTGTTAATGTTGTTTTAAATCCGGTTTCTGCCGAGAATGATTGCCCTTCACATTTCAATACGGGCGGTGGTGATGTTGAGGTTGTAGTGGTGAAAACAGCTTACGAAAATGCTAATCGTTTATTTAAAAATGCTTCTCAAGCATGTCAATCCGTGCTTCTTTCCGGAGATGAAAATAAAATTAAGGAAGCTGAACAACAATTAGCAATTACAGCTTCACAGAGAGATTATATCTTAAATCAATATCTCCAATGTTTGCTCAATGATTCAGTAAACCATTCCGAAACTATTAATCAATTGCTGGCAGAAAGATCTTCTTATTCCGATTTATTATCATTGGCAGAAAGAGCAATTGTTGAAAATCGATTTGATGATGCTCGCTATTCTGTAAATTTGATGTATAGTCTTAATAAATTGACCCCAGAAGAAAGAGAAGGAATTAGCGATTTTATGGATTATATTATTTTTAGAGAATATTTGCATAAAAATGAAAAAAATATTTACGAACTAAAACTTGAAGAGATTGATCAATTAGTTGAGTTTTCACGAACACATTCAGGAAGAGGTAAGGTTCTTGTTGATAATATTTTATGCTATCTGTATCAAATTTGTAATGATGAACACAAAGGCGTTAATCATGAAGATGAGTTTATTTCTTCGATGCCAAATGGTGTAAGGAAATCTATTGTAATTGAAGAGAATACTGTAATAGTGAGTCCCAATCCTACCGAAACTTATTGCAAGTTTGAATGGAATTTTAAAGAGATCAAAGGAAAGATTATTCTAAAGATTCATGATAATAGTGGTAAACTGTTGATTAATAATGCACTTAATGGAGATAAAGGGGAGTGGACATGGAACGTTAATTCGATTTCGTCAGGAGACTATTTTTATAGTTTTTATCATAACAATCAATTATTAACATCAGGTATAATAGTCGTAAAGTAATTAGCATTACGGTTGTTAAATGCTTACAATTAGTAATTTCGAACTTATGGACTAAATAAACTTTATAGTATTATTGCAAGGTTACTCTCATTTAGGGTAACCTTTTTTTAGTGTAATACGCATTACTGTTCCAACACCTGCCGTAGAGGATTTTACAAATAGTTTTCCTTTATGGTATTCTTTAATGATACGTGCTGATAAGGTTAGTCCCAACCCCCAACCTCTACTTTTGGTGGTATAACCGGGGTTAAAGATGGCGTTTATTTTGCTAGAGGGAATCCCTTTACCGGTATCTCGAATGTCAACATGTACGACTTTTGGTTCCTCAGCAATTTCAATAAAAATGGCACCTTTCCCACTCATAGCATCGGCTGAATTTTTGCACAGGTTTTCAATTACCCATTCAAAAAGGTATCTATTAAGCGGTAATACAATGTTATTGTTTTTAGGCTTAATAAAATCGAGTGATACTTTTCCCGGCAGTCTGGTAGTGAGGTAATTGACAAATTCGTCTATAACTTCAATCAGATTTTCATCTTTGAGTTCGGGTACAGAACCGATTTTGGAGAATCGTTGACTGATAGTTTCTAAACGATTGACATCCTTTTCAATTTCTTTGATTATGGAGGGATCAATGTCTTGTTCTTTTAGTAATTCATTCCACGCCATTAAAGAGGAAATGGGGGTGCCTAATTGGTGTGCAGTCTCTTTGGACATGCCTACCCAAACTTGATTTTGTTCGGATTTGCGTGCCATGCTAAATAAGAGGTAAGCTACTGCCACAAAAATGAGGAGAATCGCCAGTTGAATAAAAGGGAAAAATCTCAACTGTTGCAAAACAGAAGATTCTTCATAAAACACATAACAGGTTTGATGGTTAGGAATATCAATTTTGATGGGATGATTAGCAGCTCTCATCTCTTCAATAAGGGATTTCAATGAGGATTGGTTTTGAATAATAGTAGAATCAATATTTCCGTAAGCAATGACTTCTTGTTCAGTTTTATCCGTAATAATCACCGGAACAGATGCAGAATTGATTACAATTTCTTGGAAAAATGAACTGATCAGATTATTCAATACTACTTTTAGATCAGTATAAATTTTAGATTCTTTGTAATAGACCATGATAAAATGTCGATCACTTCTACGGTCGTATTGAATTTTTATGCTGTCAAATTTATTTTGGTAATCAGTCAATTCCCAGATATATCTAAGTTTCTGAATGTCAAAGTCCACATTTACGGCACAATCTATTTTGCCATCTTCATGCACCATGATCGAAGGGATGGTTGAATTGGACGAAATGATACTCTGATAAAAGGTTAAGTCTTCATCAAATGAGGCTTCGTTTACTTTTTGCAGTGCTTGTGCAAAAATCGAAGCTCTTTTTCCCTCTTCAATTTTAATTCTTTCAAAGAATTTTTCGGTATAATTTACTAATTCAGCTTTATAGGTTATTGCATCCGCCCAAATCTCTATTCTATGGCGTTCTTCATTCGCCATGTTAGTAATTAAATGATTAGAATAGAGTATGATGACAACAAAAACAACAACGGCTGAGGCGATGAGCCAAAACTTAAATTGTTTTTTGTTTCCATAAACATTCATGGTGCTAAATAATCTTAAGCAATTAATTTTTAATAAGTTCTGTAATAATATCTTCTATAGAAATACCTTCAGCTTCGGCTTTATAATTTTTGATAATCCTATGACGAAGAATAGGATGTGCTACAGCTTTAATGTCTTCAATATCAGGAGAATATTTACCATTAAGGATGGCGTGAGTTCTTGCACCGATAATTAAAAACTGTGAAGCACGTGGACCGGCACCCCAAGTGAGGTAATCATTTGCCCATTTATGTGCTTTGGTAGTGCAGGGACGGGTCATAGTAGCAAGATTTACAGCATATTGATATACATTTTCGGCTATCGGTACTTTTTGTAATAACTTTTGATAGAATACAATCTCTTCAACGGAAATAATCTGTCTCGGTTCTTCCATATCGCCATGAATAGTACTTTTTACAATGTCAATTTCCTCTTGAAATGTAGGGTAGTCCAAGAGAATGTTGAACATAAAACGGTCTTGTTGTGCTTCCGGAAGGGGATAGGTACCTTCTTGTTCAATAGGGTTTTGAGTAGCGAGTACAAAAAATGGATCGGGTAGGGTATAGGTAACGGCGTTCATACTGACTGAGCGTTCCTGCATAGCTTCCAACAGTGCCGATTGCGTCTTAGGAGGGGTACGGTTGATTTCATCTGCCAATACGATATTTGCAAAAATAGGACCTTTAACGAAATTAAATTTCCGATTCTCATCCAAGATTTCAGTTCCCATAATATCTGAGGGCATAAGGTCAGGTGTAAACTGTATTCTATTGAAAGATAGATTGATAGCTTTTGCAATGGTAGTAATCATCAATGTTTTGGCTAAGCCTGGGACGCCTATCAGTAGGGCATGGCTACGGCTAAACATTGCCATCAATACATTTTTGACCACCTCATCTTGACCTACAATCACTTTTCCGATCTCTTTTCTTAATTCGGCATATTTGTCCACAAAAGCATCAATAGCTTCTACATCATTTTTAAATTGAACATTCATAAAATTTTCAAGATTTATTATTTGAGACTTATTAGAAAAAATACGCTACGGGATTTGCCATTCATTTACAAATGGACATTCTCGGTATTTATCGTTAATTTTTATACTGGTTACTTTTACTTTATTAGCAACCCATTTATCAAGCACCTCATTTTTTCTATTTTCTAACGCTGCATTCTGTAGTATGTCGTAATCTTCAACCATATTGGGTTTGTGGGGTGTAGTTTTAGTTTTTAGATAGAGCACTCTATAGCCTACCACTCCTTCGTCGCTAACGTATGGTAGTGGTTCGGAGTATTCTCCCGGGATAAGTTTGTTTAATTCGGCATAAATAGTAGGGTCTAAACTTTCCTTATCAAATTTTACAGAAAGTGTAGAAGGATTGGTAACCCATCCCCCGCTATTTCTATTAGGGTCGTCTGAATAGAGAAGTGCAACCTCTGAAAAATCTCGGTTATTAGCCACAATGACTTTTTTAATACTGTCTAAATAACCGATAGTCTTCACTTGCTCGTCTATAGAAGGTTTTGGTTGAATGAGAATATGGGCTACGTGAATAGCTTCTCCTTTTCTTTCAATGAGTTGAATGATATGATAGCCGGCTTTTGTTTGTACAATGGGAGATATTTCGCCGCTTTTCAATTTGAATGCGGCTGCTTCAAATTCAGGGTATAGGCTTCCTCGTTCTACAAATCCTATATCACCTCCCTTTGGAGCACTGCCTGGGTCATCTGAATAGAGTCGTGCTAACATAGAGAATTTTTCGCCACGAAGGACACGCTCACGGTATTCCATGAGTCGGTCTTTGATGCCTTTAATCTCGTCTTCACTGACAGGAGGAAATTTTACAATATGTCCATACTCATAAGCAGCAGGTACTAAGGGCAATTCATCATAATTCATTTGGTCAAAAAAACGTTTTACCTCTGTTGGTGTAATCGTAATTTTTGAAGTAAGGGAAGATTGAATTTTCTGCACTAAGATTTGATCAGGCAGAATTTCTCGCATATCAGACTTAATTTCATCCATAGTTTTATTGAAATGTTGTTCGATAATTTTCGGATTGCCACCTACCTGTCGAATAAAATAGTTGATACGGGAATTAACTTCATACTCAATTTCTTCCGGTGTAGCAAACACACTATCTAAATCAGCTTGATGAACAAAAAGTTTTTGAAGCACTAACTGCTCCAATATTTGACATTTTCTTTCCAAGTCGGTACGACTATCTGAGGGGTCTTGAGATTTATAATCTATCACTGCTTTTTCAAGGTCTGAAATCAAGATAGTCTCTTTACCAACAATAGCGATAATACCATCAATCGGAGTCTTAGTCTGTGCAAAAGAGAGAGAATAAACCGAAATAAAAAGAGAAAAAAATAATATTTTTTTTAGTATTGACATATTTTTAGCCTACAAAATTGGCCTGCAAAGATACAAAAAAACAAAACACTAAAATTTTCTACAAAAATTGTTGTTCAAAAACCCATTATATTGCTATCCTACACTTCCTTCTAAGCTGATAGAGAGCAGCTTTTGAGCTTCAACGGCAAATTCCATGGGTAATTTGCTGAGCACGTCTTTAGCATAACCATTGACAATCAGTCCGATAGCACTTTCTTTGTCAATACCCCGTTGTTGAGCATAGAAAAGTTGATTTTCGGATATTTTAGAGGTGGTGGCTTCATGTTCCAAAACTGCGTTTTTGTTATGGCAATCAATGATAGGCCAAGTATGAGCGCCACAGCGATTTCCCATCAATAGAGAATCACATTGAGAAAAATTTCTGGCATTTTCTGCTTTTTTGGCAACTCTAACCATACCACGGTAACTATTTTGGCTCTTTCCGGCAGAAATCCCTTTAGAGACGATCGTGCTTTTAGTATCTTTGCCAAGATGAATCATTTTAGTACCGGTGTCAGCCTGCTGATAGTTGTTGGTAACTGCTACCGAATAAAATTCGCCTATAGAGTGGTTGCCTTGCAATACACATCCCGGATATTTCCAGGTAATAGCGGAGCCTGTTTCTACCTGAGTCCAAGATATTTTGGAATAATCTCCTTTACATAACCCCCTTTTGGTTACGAGATTATAGATACCTCCTTTGCCATTTTTATCTCCCGGATACCAATTCTGGACGGTAGAGTATTTGACTTCTGCATTTTTCATGGCAACAATTTCTACTACGGCAGCATGGAGCTGATTTTCATCGCGTTGAGGAGCGGTACAGCCTTCCATATAACTTACATAAGCATCTTCGTCTGCAATAAGTAGTGTGCGTTCAAATTGCCCGCTGTTAGCTGCATTGATACGAAAATAGGTCGAAAGATCTATCGGACAGCGTACCCCTTTAGGGATGTAACAAAAAGAGCCTTCACTAAATACTGCGGAATTAAGTGCTGCATAATAATTGTCATTGACCGGTACTACAGAAGCTAAATATTGTTTTACTAAGTCAGGGTGTTTTTGGACGGCTTCTCCCAGCGAACAGAAGATGATTCCCAATTTTTCGAGGGTGTCGCTGAAGGTTGTTTTTACTGATACAGAGTCTATTACAGCATCTACGGCAACGCCGGAAAGCATTTTTTGTTCCTCAAGATTAATCCCTAATTTATTAAAAGTGTTCAGCAATTCAGGGTCAACTTCATTGAGGTCGTTGAGTTGTTTTTTCTTTTTAGGGATAGAAAGGAATATAATTTCATTATAATCAGGGCGTATAAAGTCGAGATGTCCCCATTCCGGTTCTTTCATAGTGATCCATTTCTGATAAGCATTTAAGCGAAAATTGAGCAACCAATCAGGTTCATTTTTTCGCTTTGAGATCATTTGTACGACCTCTTCATTGAGCCCTTTTGGAAATTCTTCCACCTCAATATCGGATACAAAGCCATATTTATAATCACTTTCGGTAATATTTTTTATCTCCTCGTTTTTCATTATATTAATTATTAATCATTTATTTAAATCAAATTGACTTGACAAAAATAATAAAAAAATATCAACAATTGCATTTTTTACAAATTAATTAATGTTCAATTGAAATAATTGTTTTATCTTTGCAGCGGTAATTTATAATAATAAAGAATAAAATATCAATAGAATAAAAAAATTTAAATAACTTTTTTTTTAACCAAAATTATTAACTATGAAAAAACATTTAATTTTTCTATTAGCATTTATAATGTTAATAGGTGTCAATTTGAATGCGCAGACCAAAAGTACTGTCAATTCAGTTGGTAGAGTCGACAAGGAATCTACGGTAGTTCCTAAGGCTCCCAAAACAATGTCAACTTCGGATCATTCCCTGGGGAAAGTTCCTGAAATTGTAGCTCCGACAAGAGAAGGTCGTAGTGGAATTTCTGACTTAAATACTCAGAACCGTGCTCCGATTGAGAATTCTGTTATAGAAGAGAGACCTTTTGTAAAGATTTCTACTCCTTATACCGGAACCGATCTTTCTGCCAACAGAACTTATACAAGAGGTCAAATCGCCTTTTGGGATTTTGAAGGTGGAATGCCTGCAGGATTTACCTTAACCCAAGATGCAGGTGGTGCATGGCAAGTTGGAACTTCAGGACAATCTACCTATTTTCCGATTCCAGCTCATACAACCTACGCTTATATAAATGATGATGGGTTTGGTGCTTCTGTGCTTTCTACAAATGCTAGGATGATACTCCCTGTTCAGAATTTCTCGTCTGTGGGTGCTCTCAAGATTATTTTTGATCAATTCTATAACAATCTTTATAATGATATTTTAAAAGTGCAGGTTTCTACTGATGCCGGTACTACATGGTCAGATATCTATACTCCGACTCCAGGTGCAAATATAGGCTGGGAAACTCATGAACTTGATTTGTCTGCTTACGTAGGAATGAGTAGTGTAACCATCTGTTTTTATTATGATGATGGTGGTAGCTGGGCTTATGGCTGGGCAGTAGATAATATTGAATTAGTTGATGTCAGTGATGTTGATTTAAAAGTTAGTGCGATCGCGCCTGCTTTTGTATATTCAGGAAGTACTGCTATTCCTACAGTAACCGTTACCAGTCTTGGCATTGCTGTTGCTGCAGCCGATTGGACAGTTACACTTACCGATGGAGGCTCTTATACCAGCACCAAATCGGGTGTTGCAATTGCTGCGGGAGGCTCTGCTACTATTAATATGGATTCTTGGACTCCTGCTGATGGTACATACACTTTGACTGCTACCGTTACATGTGCACTTGATGTTGCTCCGGTCAATAATTCGATGTCAATTACAACTGTAGTTGCCTCACAATGCGAAGTTGTAGTTTATATGCACGACAGTTACGGTGATGGCTGGAATGGCGGTACACTTACTTTTATGCAAAATGGTGCTCAAGTAGGACCTACTATGACTATTACTACCGGCTATGAGGGTATTGCAAACGTTTTGCTCCCTTCAGGAGTTGCTACTGATTTAGTATGGACAGCAGGTTCGTATTCAACAGAAGTCTCTTTTGAAGTTGAATATGTTTCAGGTGTATCTATCTTTGTGCACCCACGCAATACTGCCGGATACCCTTCCGAAACCTGTACTACTTTTACAACGTCTTGTGAAGTATTTCCTGTTAACTTAGCCGTTAATGCAGTTACTCCTACATTTGCTAATCCTGATGTTCCAGTGGTTCCAACTGTTACCATAAGAAATATGGGAGATCCTATCGGTGCTACTTGGACGGTTACCTTGACCGATGGTGGTTCTTATACCAGCACAAAAACCGGCGTTGAATTAGGATTCTTAGCTTATACAACCATCAATATGGATGCTTGGACTCCGGTAGCTGGTACCCATACCCTCACTGCTACAGTTACAGCTACAGGTGATGGTGATCTGTCAGATAATGAAAAAATAGTTTCTTGTCTTGTAATGCAAATTGATGCTTTCTATGGAAATACTACTTCAACCGTTTATGCCGGAGTGAATCTTGCAGACGGTGCTGAAGTTGTTGCATTAGGTACTATTTCAGGTAGTCCGCTTTTCCCAATGGGTGAAGAATTTGACGGCACTAATGTATACAGATTGTATGATAATGGTACTATTGGTACTGTTAATGGTGGAAACTATGTTCAAGTTGGTACCATTACCGGATTAACAGGTACTCCACAAGGATTGGCTTATAATCATTCTTCAGGCGTATGGTATATTTTAACTGCAACTAACTCTTACAATCCAAATTTATATACACTGGATATGACTACTTTTCATGCTACATTGGTTGGAACCGGTACATGTACCGCTTTGATCAGAGGTGTGGATTTTGCTAATGATGGATTTTTGTATGGTCCCGGACAAATAGACGGGATCTTGTATAAAATAGATCCATCAACAGGTGCTACTACTGCTGTAGGTCCTATGAATATTACTATTGCTTATGGTCAAGATGTATCTTATGATATGGTAGAAGATAAACTATATACTTATACTTGTACCCCTACAGGTCAAACTCGTAATTTTGGTTATTATGACCTCAATACGGGTGCATTTAATGCTATCAGCACTATTACAGGACAAATAGGAACATTTGTCATTACAAAAATGGCTACTTTATGTGATCCTGTTGCTAATTTAACCTCTCAATTTGCTGGTGGTAATGTTACTTTAACATGGACAGCTACAGGTACTCCGGTTAATTATGACGTTCTTCGCGATGGTGTTTTACTAAATACTGTTACTGCTTTAACTTATACGGACAATACTGTTCCTGTGGGTAATCATACCTATACCGTTAAAGCTAATTATGGTGCAAGTTGTACTCCTATAGGTGTTTCTACAAACATAGCTATTGGTGATCTATGTACTATTACTGTTGTTATGCACGACTCTTATGGAGACGGTTGGAATGGTGGTGCACTGAAAATTATGCAAAATGGAAGTCAAGTTGGTACTGCTACAATAGCTAACGGATATGAAGGTACTGCTACTATTACTGTTTTTGACGGACTTGCTACTCAATTGGTATGGCAAGCAGGTTCTTATGATAGTGAAATAACATTTGAAGTCAATACTGCCGATGGAAGTCTTATCTATGCACAAACGAGTGCTCCTTCTACTGGTGTTCTTCATTCTTATACCCAAGCTTGTTTAACTAATGTAGTCAATTTGACAGCTATGTCAATCACTCCTACTTATGTACCTGCCGGTGGAACAGTTATTCCTACTGTTACCGTCAAAAATAATGGTATTGCAGTTGATGCTACTTGGACGGTTACTTTAACCAATGGCGGTAGTTATACCAGTACTAAAACGGGCACTGCCCTTGCTTTCTTAGCATCCACAACTATTAATATGGATACCTGGACTCCTGCCGATGGAGAATATACATTAACTGCTACAGTTACAGTTACTGGTGAACATTATCCTGGAGATAATATAACTTCTGTAGGTGTTTATGTTGGAAATTATGTTGCATATACAGGAAATACTACTTCAGAAGCATACAATGCTGTTAATACTGTTGATGGAAGTACCCTTGCAGCTATAGGTTCCATTGCATCAGCTGATTTTCCAATGGCAGAAGAGTATGATGGAACCAACATTTATAGATTACACAATAGTGGTACTTTAGGAACTGTTAACCCTATTACAGGAGCTGAGACTACACTGGGTATTATTTCCGGATATACAGGTACCCCAACAGGTTTAGCATTTGATATGAATAGCGGGAATATGTTTATGTCAGTTGCAACAAGTTCTAACACCACTTCTTTATATTCATTGAATGTAGGTAGTTTAACCGCTACTTTAATAGGAACCGGTACCGTAGCCAACATGCTTATTGCTATTGATTTTGCTAACGATGGTTTCATTTACGGACCTGGTTTAGCGGATGATATTTTGTATAAAATTGACCCTGCTACAGGTGCTCAAACTGCAATCGGACCTCTTGGAATTAATATCAATTATGGACAAGATGTCTCTTTCGACGTAGATGCTGATAAATTGTATTCTTATACTTGTGGTGTTTATGCTTATGGTTATTATGACCTTACAACAGGTGCATTTGTACAAATTAATGGTGGTGATGGACAACAACATGCTACTTTTGTTATTACAAAAGGAAACTTCTGTGATCCTATCACAAATCTAAATGCAACTATTTCAGGTGCAGATAATAACAATGTAACATTAACATGGACAGCAGCTCCGGGTACTCCTACTAATTATGAGGTATATCGTAATGGTGTTTTAGTATCGACTCAAACTGCTTTAACCTACAATGATAATACACTTACTATCGGTTTCTACACCTATACAGTTAAAGCTATCTATTCTACCGGTTGTATTCCTACGGGTGTTTCTACTCAGGTTACTATTGGACAGACCTGTAACATTACTGTAAACATGCATGATGCATGGGGTGACGGTTGGAATGGAGGTTCTTTACAAATAGTTCAAAATGGCTCTACTATTGGTTCTGCTTCTTTAGGTAGTGGTTCAGAAGGAACTGTAGATGTTGAAGTATTCAACAATCTCTCTACTCAATTAGTATGGGTAGCAGGTACGTATGACGATGAAGTTACTTTTGAAGTATATGACAACTACGGTGCTCTCATTTATGAACAGACAGGAGAACCATTTGCAGGTACTTTACATACTTATACACAGCTTTGTTCACACGACTTCACCGATTTATTGGTTAATAACATTGCTCCAGCTTGGGTAACTCCGGGTGTAACCGTAGCTCCTACTGTTACTGTTAAGAATAATGGTTGGGCTGTTGGTGCAGCATGGACTGTTACATTAACCGATGGTGGTAGTTATACCAGTACTAAAAATGGTGTTGCTTTAGCCGCAATAGAACAAACAGTTATCACAATGGATTCATGGACACCTGCAGCAGGTAACCATACTTTAACAGCAACTGTTACTATCGCTGATGATGCTTATCCGGCAAATAATACGATGTCTCTTTCAGTTCTTGTAGCTAATATTGAAGCTTTCACAGGAAATACCACAGATGGCTCTTATAGTTCAGTAGCAGTATCTACAGGACAAGTGTTAACTTCTTTTGGTGCTATCGCTTCTTCTCCATTTCCAATGGCTGAAGCTTATGATGGAACAACCATCTATAGAGTGTTAGAAAACTTCAACATAGGTGCTGTTGCAACAGGAACATTTACTCAACTTGGTGCTATTACAGGTGCTACAGGTACTCCCACGGGATTGGCTTATAATAGAGCCACCTCAACGATGTATTTGAGCGCAATTACAGGTAGTAATACGACTGCTTTATATACCCTTAATCTTTCAACCAGACAAGCTACATTAGTAGGTACCGGGACACAACAAAATATGATTATAGGTATTGACTTTGCAAGTGATGGTTTTATCTATGGTCCTGGATTGGCAGATGATATGCTTTATAAAATTGATCCGGCAACCGGTGTGCAAACTGTAATTGGCTCTCTGGGTATCGATATTAACTATGGACAAGACGTTTCTTATGATATTGTAGATGAAAAATTATATACTTTTACTTGTGGAGATGAATATGATTATGGTTATTATGATCTGTCAACAGGTGAATTTGTATATGTAGCAGGTGGAGACGGTGGTCAACATGCAACGTTTGTTATCTTAAGAAGTGCTTCATGTGAACCAGTTACCAACCTTGCAGCCGCAGTTGATGGACACACAGTTACTCTTACATGGACTGCACCTATAGGAACTCCATTAAGTTATGAAGTTACTGTAGATGGTACATTATTTGGTAATGTTGCTGGTTCTCCTGTAATCATTACTCAAGTTCCTGATGGATTACATATTTTCTCAGTGAGACCTATCTATGATGGTTGTGAAGTAGAAGCTAATTATGTTGATGCAAGAGTTAGTATTGCTAATATCCATGAATTACCTGTTAGAATCTATCCTAATCCTACTACAGGTTGGGTAATGATTGAAACTGAAAGAACTGCTGAAGTATCTATCTTCAATGTAGCCGGTAAATTAGTTTCTACTCATACAGTTAATAATAATGGTTTGAATTTGAACCTCTCATCAGGTCTATACTTCGTTAAAGTTGTATCAGAGGGTAAGAGCACAATTCAAAAATTAATCGTTGAATAATCTTAATTGATTAATTCTTAAAGGAGAAAGAAAATAATTCTTTCTCCTTTTTTTTATCTGTTTTTTTTGTATTTTTGCATCATTATTACGATTAATTATATTGCATTATGGAATACATCATTATCATCATTGGAGCTGTATTGGTCAACAATATTATCTTATCACAATTTCTCGGAATTTGCCCTTTTTTTGGGGTATCCAGTAAAATAAATACTGCTCTCGGTATGGGAGTAGCCGTTATATTTGTGATGACCTTAGCCACTTTGGTTACTTCTCTGATTAATAAGTATGTACTCATGCCGTTTAATCTTAACTTCCTTCAAACGATCACTTTTATTCTCATTATTGCGGCTTTAGTTCAAATGGTAGAGATTATTTTAAAAAAAATAAGTCCCTCTTTATATCAGGCGTTAGGCATTTTTTTACCTCTTATTACTACTAATTGTGCCGTATTAGGAGTTGCAATTCTGGTTACACAAAAATTTGCCGATAGTATTACTCAAAGCGTTGTTTATACCGTAGCTTCTGCTGTAGGGTTTACACTCGCTATCGTTATTTTTGCAGGTCTCAGAGAACAAATGGATTTGGTGGACATTCCCAAAGGCATGCAAGGTGTCCCTATTGCCCTCATTACTGCTGGTATCTTGGCTCTTGCTTTTATGGGCTTTGCTAATTTAGTTTAAAAAAACAACACGATTTGACCTTTTTAAAAATTTTTCATGACAACGTTACGATATGGAAGAACAGTACTTTTCTTCTATTAGCTTTCTGTTGTCTATTCTCATTGCCTTCACTCTTTTCCCAAGATACTTTATCCGACAATTATAAGATTTTTTACTATCCTAACGGGGTAAAATCAAGTGAGGGTTTGATGATTGACGGTCAACCTGATGGCTGGTGGAAATCCTATAACCCGCAAGGAATTTTGGTCTCTGAAGGAAATAGAAAGAATTTTCAATTAGATAGTATTTGGACTTTTTATCATGATAATGGCGAAAAAACATTGGAGATCCATTATAGACAAGGGAAAAAAGATGGGGTTCGGGTTCAGTATTTAGATCAGGAATTTATTATCGATCAATGGCAAATGGATACCATTATTGGAAATGTAAATGTTTATTATGCTGATAGTTTAATTAAAAAAAGTACCCCTTACACCGATGGGTTTCCGCATGGTATGGAAAAAGAGTACAATAGGAAGGGATTAGTTACGGCGATTACTAGTTTTTATAGAGGAGTTATGACGCGCCGCGAATTTATAAATCGTACCGATCGTTTTGGCTATAAACAGGGCAATTGGAAGTTCTTTTGGGCAAATGGAAACCTTAAATTGGAAGGTTATTATCAAAATGATAAAAGAAATGGTTTTTTTAAATATTATGATTTGAATGGTCAATTTGAAAAAGTGGAAAAATTTGAAAATGACCGACTTGTCTTGGATGCCCCTGAAGTGAAAATTTTAGATAAAAAAACTACCTACCATAACAATGGCATAGTCGCCATTTCTGCTACTTTTTACAAAGGTACTCCGGAAGGTATTCGTAGAGAATATGATACAACAGGGAAAATCATTAAAGGATATGTTTTTAGAAACGGGATACTGATCTTTGAAGGTGTTACCGATGAAAATGGATTGAGACAAGGGCTGTGGAAAGAATTTTATGAAACTGGCGAACTACGCTCAGAAGGTCATTATCTCAATTCTAATCCCACCGGAAAGTGGAAATACTATCTTACCGATAAAACCGTTGAGATAACCGGACAATATGATAAAAAAGGGCAAAAAACAGGTTATTGGGTTTGGTATTACCCTGACGGATCGCCGTTATTAGAAGAAAATTGGGAAGCAGGGAAATTAGAGGGCGATTACGTTGAATATGATGAAAAAGGAGGCATTATAGCTAAAGGACAATATGTCTATGGCGAAAAGGATGGAGATTGGAGTTTTAAACATAATCTTATTACTGAAAAAGGAAACTATTACGAAGGAAATCAACAAGGAATTTGGAAATCATGGTACGAAAATGGAAATCTTTACTCAGAGATTGAATATGATCAGGATATTCCTAACGGTAAATATACTACCTATTGGGAGAATGGAAATATGAAATTGACAGGGAAATATGTTACCGGAGTACGTGAAGGGTTGTGGCATAGATATAATGAAAATGGGGATCTGCTTGTTTCAGATTTTTATAAAAATGGCGTAGAGATCAAGTGGAATGATTACTCAATAAAATAATCGGGATGGAAACTATATTAGAACTTGAAAATTATATTGTGGGTGGATTATATGGTGTAAAAAATGCCAATATAGATCTGCTGAAAAATATTTATCCTAAAGTAAGAATTACAGCACGTGGCAATGAACTCAAATTAGTAGGAGAAGAGCATGAATTACAGGGTTTTATAGACCTGCTGCAACTGTTAATTGTCCATTTAGAGCGTTTTGGACAACTTACGGAGAGCGATATTCTCAATATCACAATTGCCGAAGATGATTCTTTTTACCGTTTAGAACAGAATGCTAATGCTGATAATGTTATTTTACACGGTAAAGACGGCAAAATTATCAAAGCGATCACACCAAACCAGAAAAGATTAGTAGAGAGTGCCGCTAAAAACGACATCGTTTTTGCTATTGGTCCTGCCGGTACCGGTAAAACTTATACCGCTGTTGCTTTGGCTGTGAGAGCCTTGAAGAATAAGCAGATAAAACGGATTATTCTCACCCGTCCTGCGGTAGAAGCAGGTGAGAATTTGGGCTTCCTGCCCGGAGATCTTCGCGATAAACTGGATCCCTACTTACAACCTCTCTATGATGCCCTTTGGGATATGATGCCCATGCAAAAATTGGTCTCTTATTTGGAAGATAAAACGATTGAAATTGCTCCTTTAGCTTTTATGAGAGGTAGAACTTTAGATAATGCTTGTGTGATTCTTGATGAAGCCCAAAATGCTACCGAAAAACAGATTAAAATGTTCCTAACCAGAATGGGTAAAAATGCAAAATTCTTCATTACAGGTGATTTAACTCAGATTGACCTACCTAAACACCAACATTCAGGGCTTGCACTTACTACACGCATTTTGAAAGATATTGAAGGTATTGACTTTATTTTTCTCGGTCAAGGAGATGTAGTTCGACATCGTTTGGTTACCCAAATTATTCAAAAATATGAAGATTGGGAAAATAAACAATTTGAAAAGAATATTCAAGAATGAAAAAAGGATGTCCGTTTTTGATCTGTAGTGCGCTCTTCGGAGGAGTTGCTGCCTTCAGGCGTTGGCTGTATTGTAAAAACATTCTTAAAGTTTACGATGCTACCCTCCCAACTATTTGTGTTGGTAATCTTAAAACCGGTGGTGTTGGCAAAACTCCACACGTAGAATATTTAGTGCAACTACTTCAAAATCATTTTCAGGTCTCCATCTTAAGTAGAGGTTATAAACGAAAAATTAAGGGTTTTCTAATCCCTAAAAAGCTCAATAATGAGCAAATTACTGCTTTTAATATCGGGGATGAACCCCTGCAGCTTTTCAGAAAGTTTCCCAAAGTAAACTTGGTCTTGTCTGGAAATAGGGTAGAGGGGTTTCAAAAATTGGTGCATCAATATCCTAATACGGATGTTGTTATTTTAGATGATGGTTTTCAACATCTTTCTTTTCGACCGACCTTAAAGCTTGTACTTACTGAATTTGTACAACCCTTCTTTGATGATTATCCGCTCCCGGGGGGACATTTGAGAGAATTTCCTGCTGCCGCTCAACATGCCGACATGATTATAGTTACTAAAACCCCTCGTCAACTGACTGTAGAAGAGAAAAATAGATTTTTAACAAAATTAAAACTTACCCCTCAACAAGCGTGCTTTTTTACCACTATTCACTATCATAATTTAATACCTGCAAACTCATTAGCCGAAAAATTAACTCCATTAAGCCATGCCTCGCTCTTTTTACTCACAGGGATAGCTAATCCTCGTCCATTGGTTGCTTTTGTCGAAAAACAATATGCTATCAACCATCATTTTAAGTACCCTGATCATCATTTTTTTACGGATGAAGACGTTCAAGACATTTTATTAAAAATTGGGCAATATAAAACCGAAAATCCTGCTATTTTGACTACAGAAAAAGATTTTATGCGTTTGCAAGACCTTAAATTTGAATCCCTGTTTCATCAACTTCCAATTTACTATTTACCGATTGGCATAAGATTTTTATATAATCAAGAAGAAACTTTTAATTCAATTATAATCAATCATATCAAAGAACATGAGCATAGAACAAATAGCTAAAAATAGAATAGAAAAGATCGCCTCCTTTTTTAAAGCAAAACAATTAGGAACCCCTAAAATAGGGATTGTTTTAGGTTCTGGTTTAGGTAATCTTGTTAACTTAATTACCGACAAGACTGTTATTCCATACTCTGAAATACCTGAATATTTGGTATCTACAGTAGTGGGACATAGTGGCGAATGGATTTATGGACAATTGAATGGGGTGCCGGTCATTGTTCTTAGCGGTAGATTTCATTATTATGAAGGCTACTCCATGCAAGAGGTAACCCTTCCCATACAGATTTTGAAAGAAGTAGGTGTTGAAAAAGTGATTCTTTCCAATGCGGCAGGTGGTATGAATCCCTCTTTTAAGGTAGGAGACATCATGATAATTAGAGATCATATCAATATGTTTGGCAATAATCCGCTACTTGGTGTGAATGACGATACCCTTGGACCTCGTTTTTTGGAGATGAGTGAAGCCTATTCTAAAAAGATGATCAAGATTGCATTTGCTACAGCTGAGAAATTACAGATCCATTTGCAAGAGGGTGTTTATATGGGTGTTACAGGACCCTGCTACGAAACCCCATCCGAATATAAAATGTTTTACATTTTGGGTGCCGATGCTGTGGGGATGTCCACCGTACCGGAAACCATTATGGCACGTTATAGAGGTATGGAAGTGTTTGCTTTATCGGTAATTACCGACTTGGGAATTGTAGGAAAATCCGAAAAAATATCTCATGAAGAGGTCTTACAAGCGAGTGCCAAAGCAAGCCCTTTGATGGAAAAATTGGTTTGTGAAATGTTGCCTCAATTGTAAATTCTGAGACGTCTGCCATCATAATTAGTTCTGTAATATTTTAAAGGATAATTAGCAGGTCCATTGATCACTGTACCATCTAAAATATTAAATCTGGAACCACAACAGGTATCAATGACAATGATTCCGGACTCATCCACTCTATTCCAAGAATTGATGTCCTGCCAGTCGTACGGACAAGCCCTATCGTATGCTTTAAAAGTCCATCCATCTACTCGATAAACAATGACCCCTTCAACTCCTCCGGTAAAATACATATAACCGCCATAGTGATTTAATGGACCATAATTAGGGTCATCCGGAAGAATTGTAAAATCTAATGAAACTTCAGGAATGGTTGGATGCACAAATTTATCACAAGAACAATAAAAGAAAACCATTGTTATAGCAATTAACAAAAAATATTTTTTTCTTATATAGTTCATTATGATAGTTTAGTTATTATAAAAGTAAAAACTAAAAATTGCTATTTTACAGGATAAGGAGTAACGATATCATCGCAGTACTCGCAACGATAGGAGCGTTTCACTTTGTCAACGACATGAAATTTTTGGTCAAAATAGGTCTCAATAGAGGTAATGCAACGAGGATTACGACATTTAATAATATTAGTAACTTCAAGAGGCACTTCTAATTTCACTTTTTCTATTATTTTACCGTTATCTATAACATTAACAGTAATATTTGGGTTAATTAATCCAAGAAAATTATAATCAATATCAATTTCGTTATTGATTTTGATGATGTCTTTTCTGCCCATTTTTTGACTAAAAGCATTATGAATAAGCGCGACCGTATAGTCAGCTTTTTCTAACTTTAAATAGTTAAACAATTGGATACCATATCCGACTTGAATATGGTCGATCACAATACCTTTATCGATACTTGTAATTTCTAACATATTAATAAATTCCTAAAAGTTTCAAAATCAATGCCATACGTACATACATGCCATTTTTTGCCTGAACAAAATATTGGGCGCGGGGGTCAGCATCCACATCCGTACTAATTTCATTAACACGTGGAAGCGGGTGAAGGATATAGGTCTCTTTTTTTGCATATTTCATCTTATCTGCATCCAAAATGAAACGGTCTTTAAGGCGGATATAATCCTCTTCATTAAAGAATCGTTCACGTTGTACACGGGTCATGTAGAGAAAATCAAGTTGTCCCATGTAAGGTTCCATTTCAATAACCTCTTCAAAAGGAATTCCCGATTTTTTGATGACCTCTTCTCTAATATATTCCGGTACGCGCAGTTCTTCAGGAGAGATGAGAATAAAACGCACTCCTTTATAGTTGCTCAAAAATTTGATTAAAGAGTGAACGGTACGTCCAAACTTAAGGTCTCCACAAAAACCATAAACTTTATTTTCGACATTTCCTTTTAATCTTTCGATTGTCAAAATGTCGGTTAAGGTTTGCGTAGGATGTTGATGACCACCATCTCCGGCATTAATCAGCGGCATAGAGATGTACTGACTTGCCACTTTCGGGGCACCCTCTTTCGGGTGTCTCATTACGGCAATATCTGCATAACATTCGATAGTGCGAATAGTATCTGCAATGCTCTCTCCTTTAGCTGCCGAACTTGAATTGGGTTCTGAGAATCCGATTACTTGACCTCCTAATCTCAACATTGCCGCTTCAAAACTAAAACGGGTTCTGGTACTCGGTTCATAAAAAAGAGTTGCCAATATTTTACCATTGCAACTCTTTCTATAGCTTTCAGGATTTTCTACAATTTGATGTGCTAAATCAAAAATTTCACGAAATTCATCTCTCGTAAAATCTGATGGGTCTATTAAACTTCTGCCTTTTAACAAAATATGTCCCTCCTTTTTTGCGTTAAATTGTTTATACTTATGGTTTATGACTCCATTTAAATCTACCTGCAAAGGTAATATTTTTTTTTACAAATACTATAGATTTTTAAAAAAAAGTTTTTTTTATTTCCGAAGTACTCGGAAAATTAGACACAACTAACAAAGGTTACCTAATGAAGACAGTCTATTGTACTTTTTATTTGTTATTCTGCAAAATTAATGATTATAAAGTTATTCTATGCGTGTTAAATGTGATACAACAATATATTTTTTAGATTTTACTTTTTTTACAGGATAGTAGTAGATAGAAATGTGCTTAAATCTTGTGTGTTTTACTGTTGTTTGTAAAACAAAAAAACATTATCTTTGCAGCATGAAATTTTTGTCAATTTTATTATCGGTATTTATCTTGTCGCTATCGGCTACTCCTTGTTGCTTTGCGGTGGATAATCATGCTGAAAAAGAGCCTGTTGACGTACAATTTCACCAAGAAAACAGTTCCAAGGACGATTGTGCGGGCGACTGCTCGCCGTTTTGTCTGTGTACTACTTGTGCCGGCTTTACCGTTGAAGTAGTTTCGTCGAATGTCATTGCTGAGGTGCAGTCATTTTGTTTTGACCTTCCTGTATTTTACCAACAACCTTACGCCGTCTCTTTGTCCAATACAATTTGGCAACCCCTTGTAGTAATAAATAAATCTAATTCATCATTTATAATAAATAATTTCATTTGATTCATGTTTCAAAAAATAATAAAGTTTTCGATAGAAAATAAATTTGTTATCTCTCTGCTAACGATACTATTAATAGCATTTGGGGTCTATTCGCTCTCTCAATTACCGTTTGATGCCAATCCAGATATTACCAACAATCAGGTGCAGGTCATCACACAAGCACCCTCTTTGGGGGCACAAGAGGTAGAGCAATATATTACTACTCCCATAGAGATGGCATTTGCCAATATTCCCTTCGTAACCGAAAGGAGAAGTATTTCCAGAAGCGGATTGTCGGTAGTAACCATCGTGTTTGAGGATAAAACCGACATCTATTGGGCAAGGCAACAGATCAGTCAGCAACTCAAAGAGGCAGAAGAGGTCATTCCACACGGTATCGGGGTGAGCAGTTTAGCTCCTGTCTCTACCGGATTAGGCGAGATTTTTCATTATACTATTCATCCTGCCAAAGGCTACGAAGATCAATACAGTCTCTCGGACATTAGAGAGATTCAAGATTGGATAGTTCGTAAACAATTATCAGGAACAGAAGGAGTTGCTGAAGTAAGCGGATGGGGAGGATTTGTAAAGCAATACGAAATTTCCGTTAATAGTGATAAACTAAATGGGGCAAATATTACCATTCCTGAGATTTTTGTTGCCCTCGAAAACAACAATGAAAATACGGGCGGCAGTTACATAGAACAACATAGCCGACAATATTTTATACGAGGATTAGGGTTGGTTACTTCTCTGGAAGATATTGGTAAAATACCGATCAAAACGATTGAAGGTACCCCCATTCTCATTCGGGATGTAGCTGAGGTTCGGTTTGGGTATGCTCCTCGTTATGGGGCTGTTACCCGCAATGGTGAAGGGGAGGTAGTTGCTGGTATTACTTTGATGCTCAAGGGAGAAAATTTTCAAAAAGTAGCTCAGAATGTAAAGGAACGCATTAAGCAGGTAGAAAAAAGCCTGCCGGAAGGTATTGTGATAGAGCCTTTTATTGACCGGTCAGAGTTGGTAAATCGCACGATGGGTACTATCGAAAAGAATCTTATTGAAGGGGGATTGATTGTTATCTTTATTTTAGTGTTGCTGTTGGGAGATCTGCGTGCCGGTCTGATTGTAGTGTCCGTAATCCCATTAGCGATGCTTTTTGCGCTTTCTATGATGCATCTTTTTGGCATTAGTGGTAATTTGATGAGTCTTGGGGCTATTGACTTTGGGTTGATAGTGGATGGGGCTGTCATTATTGTGGAGGCGATTTGCCATCGAATCAACAGCAATAAATTGTCCTTTAACAGTGATAAGCTCACTCAAAAGCAGATGGATCAGGAGGTCTTCACCGCTTCAAGCAAAATCAGAAACAGTGCTGCCTTTGGGGAAATTATCATTCTCATCGTTTATTTACCGCTCTTTACGCTCATCGGCATAGAAGGGAAAATGTTTATACCGATGGCTCAAACGGTCTTTTTTGCCATTCTGGGGGCATTTATACTCTCCTTGACCTACGTGCCGATGGCGAGTGCCCTTTTTCTGAGCAAAAAGACCACCCATAAACACAATTTGTCGGATACTATTATTGAAAAATGCCAAAAAATATATCAAGTAGCACTCTTGAAGGTACTTCATTGGAATAAAACTTTAATTGCATCTATTGTTCTTTTGTTTATAGTTAGCCTGTTAGTTTTTAATCGTATGGGTGGAGAATTTATTCCAACACTTGAGGAAGGCGATTTTGCCGTTGAAATTAGTATGTCTCAAGGGACATCATTAACGCAGGTCATCCAAACCTTTTCGCAAGCAGAAAAAATATTAAAAGATAATTTTCCGGAAGTAAAACAGGCTGTTACTCGTATTGGAAGTGCCGAAATTCCTACCGACCCGATGCCTGTGGAACGGGGAGATATGATGGTATCGCTAATTCCCAAAAAAGAGTGGACTGCCGCTAAAACCAAAGAGGCACTGATGGAGAAAATGGAAGAGGCGTTGAGTATTCTTCCCGGTGTGAATGTAGAGATGTCTCAGCCCATGCAGATGCGTTTTAATGAACTTATTACGGGGATTAGACAAGATGTGGCGATCAAAATTTATGGCAATAATTTAGAGCTGCTCTCTGCTCAGGCTCAAAAAGTGGCATCTCTTATCAAAAATGTGGAAGGGGTTACGGAGCCTTTTGTGGAAAAAGTGAGCGGATTACCCCAAATTCAAGTCAATTACAATCGCAATCAAATGGCAAATTATGGAATCAACATTAAAGATGCAAATATGATTATTAAAACTGCATTTGCAGGAAACACAGCGGGTTATGTTTATGAAGGCGATCGTAGGTTTGACGTAGTATTGCGTTTGGATAAAGCAGACAGAAATGACATTGCTAATTTAGAGAATCTGAGTCTTCCCTTGCCAACAGGTAAAAGCATTCCACTCTCTCAAGTGAGTGATATTCAATATCAAAATGCACCGGCACAAATCAGTCACGAAGATGGACAACGAAGGATTTATGTGGGTTTTAATGTTGTCAATAGAGATGTACAGAGCACGATAAGCGAAATTCAATATGTTTTAGACCAAGAATTTCAGTTGCCGGCGGGTTATTATTACACTTATGGAGGACAATTTAAGAATTATGAACAAGCTAAATCTCGTTTGTTGGTAGCCGTACCTTTAGCATTGCTGTTAATTCTCTTTTTACTCTATTTGACTTTGAAAAATATAGGGCAATCACTGCTTGTATTTTCAGCAATTCCCTTGTCCATGATTGGGGGCATCTGGGCTTTGTGGGTTCGTGGAATGCCTTTTAGCATCTCTGCCGGAGTAGGATTTATCGCGCTCTTTGGCGTTTCTGTTCTGAATGGCATAGTGCTCATCGCCGAATTTAATCACCTCAAAAAAGAGGGTGTTATGGATGTGATGGCGCGTATTATCGAAGGAACTAAAATAAGATTGCGTCCTGTAATTATGACGGCTTTAGTGGCTTCTCTCGGCTTTTTACCAATGGCACTCTCCAACGGAGACGGTGCTGAGGTGCAACGCCCATTAGCTACAGTCGTAATTGGAGGGTTAATTACAGCTACTATATTGACACTCTTTGTCTTACCTTCTTTATATAAATTATTTTACAATAAAAAAAATAAAAATATCATTTCATGAAAAAAATAGCTCATTTCATCATCATTCTCTTATTACAGCCTGTTTGCAGCCTGCTTGTTGCCCAAAACGACCTAAAATCGTTAGATGAGTGTATCAATATGGCTATGGAAGAGAATCTATCGCTGAAAGCCAAACGATTGTCGGTAGAAAAGACCAAAAATTTGCAAGGAACCGCTTTTAATATCGGGAAAACAGGACTCGCTTTAGGGCAAGATCTTACTTCAGGAGGCAATCCTGATAATAGTCTCACTATCAATCAGGAATTTGAATTTCCTTCGCTCTATGTTACGCGCTTCCGTTTATTGAAAGCGGAAACTCAATTAGAAAAGAACCAATTGGTGTTAACAGAGCAACTGCTGATTAAGGAACTTTCTTCCTTATATTATCAGCTATTATGCCAAAAAGAGATCATTAAAATTCTTCAACAACAAGATACTCTGTACCATAGCTTTCTTTTTTTAGCAACTGCTAAATACCAAGCGGGAGATGCCGGTCGATTAGAACAAATGTATGCTGAAAGAATGTGTCAAGAGAACAGTCTATCCCTGCAGAAAGCTCACCAAGAGTATCAAAATTTGCTTTTACAACTGCAAAGTGTTCTCAATAGTGCACAAATAGTAGAAACTAAAGAGAACTATCTTCCTCAATTGAAGGCAAATGCAAGCAATAACAAGCTCTCAGGTAGCCCTATTTTGTCCATTTTGGAACAACAACAAAAAGTATCTCAAAAACGGTATTCCTTACAAAGTCAGAAATTTATTCCCGAATTTCATTTTTCTCTCGGCAACCAATTGATGCTACCTAATGTTAATCCATATCATGTTTCTCGTGATAAATTTACGCAAGGAGATTTTCTCTATTTTGAAGTAGGGCTAAAAATCCCTCTTTTTTTCGGTGAACAATTAGCCGTAACAAAAGCTGCAAAAAAAGAGGTAGAAATTGCGAAAATTGAACATAATATTACTTCTCAACAATTGAAAAATGAACAAATAATAGCCTTTAATGAGCATTTACAATTACTAAAAAATGTGGATTATTATAATACTACAGGCAAAGAGCAAGCAAAAACGATCATCCAATTGTCCCAACTTTCATACGAAAAAGGAGAAATTAATTATATCGAATATGCCCAAAATATGAAAACTGCCTTTGATATATACTTGCAATGTGCCAACACGTTGAATCAGTGGAATCAAAATATTCTATTGTTGAATTATTTAAATCAATAAGCCGTAGAGACGTGGCGAACTACGTCTTCCTTTGAAATCAATGAATTACAATTAAAAATAAAAATAAATAAAAATGAAAACCATACATTATTTGATCATTATTTTGGTGTTAATGTTTTTAGTTTCGTGTAAAGAAACAAACACAACCGTAGAACCCATTGAGCAGGAGAGCGCTGACGATGTGGAGCGCATCATGCTTACCGAGCATCAGATGGAAGCCGTCAATATTGAAATAGGAGCTATTGAGCAGCGCCATCTGAATCACATTGTGCGTGCCAATGGGGAATTAGCTCTTAGTCCTCAGAAAAAAGCAGGTGTGAATGCCCTCATGGGTGGCATCATTAAACAAATACCTGTGTATGAGGGTACTGAAGTTAAAGAAGGGCAAATATTAGCCTACGTAGAAAATAGAGAAATTGTAGAGATGCAAAAGAACTATTTAGTTGCTAAACAGGAGTTTATGATTTCAGAACAGAATTACCAACGACAAGAAGAGTTGTCGTTAAAAGGTGCCGGTGTGGAAAAAACGCTACAACAAGCCGCTGCAGCGCATCAAATAGCTTCTGCCCAATTCATGGGGTTGGAAAAGCAATTACAACAGTTAGCCATTAATCCCAAGTCGATAGAAACGGGCACTATTGTTACTCAAATTCCTATCAAAGCTCCGATTTCAGGTACCATAGATAAAATTATGGTCAATATTGGTAGTTATGTTGACATTCAAACTCCTATCATGACCTTGAGCGATAACTCTCAATTACATTGCGATATATGGGTTTTTGAAAAGGATATCAATATGATTCAAAATGGGCAAGAGGTGGACTTTATGCTTACAAATCAACAAAACATTCAATTTCAAGGCAAAATCTATGGTGTGAACAAGTTTTTTGAGAATAGCACAAAAGCCATCACGGTTCACGCTCAGTTAAATGCTCCTAATAAATCATCGGCAGGCAATAAAAAATCCCCTATACTATTTCCGGGGATGTACGTAACGGCATTAATAAATGTAGGTAAGCACTCCTCTGATGCCGTACCTAATGAAGCTATTGTCAGCATGGGAGGTAAAGATTATATCTTTTTGTTAGAAAAAGAGAGCCGAAATGAAGAAGGAAAACTTTTTTATTTTCAACCTATAGAAGTTGTAACCGGCATCAGTGAGTTAGGATATACCGAAATAACGCCGTTAAAGGAGATTGCTATAGGGGCTACGATCGTAGTTTCCAATGCTTTTTACATTGCTTCTATGCTGGAGGGTGGAGAGGAGGAAGAGTAATCTCTAAACCTTATGCATCATTAGTTTCGGGTTCATCAATATCTAAACAATTATACACTTTTGTGATACCTTTTTGGTTGTCCGCAAGGACGATGAGTATGTCATGAGCTTCTAACAAAGAGGAGCCGTTGGGGGTGAAAAATTTACTTTTTCTATTAATCATAGCAATAATAGAATTTTCCGGGAATTGAAGATCAATGATTTGTTTTCCTACGGCATAACTATCGGGAGGTAGTTCAATTTCTACCATTCTTGTTTTAGCATAGTCATTTAGGAAAAGTTCAACAGGGGAATATGATTTGTTAGAAGAGGGATGTCCTACCTTAAGCCATTTTGCCATTTTGCCGAGTAATCCACCTTGAACCAGTACAGAAGTAACTGAGATAAAGAAAACAATATTGAAAATAATACCGGCTTTGTCAATTCCTTCGATTAGAGGATAAGTAGCAAAAACTATAGGTACAGCGCCACGAAGTCCTACCCATGAAACATAGACTTTGCTTTTAAGTTGCATCTTAAATGGAGCCAATCCAATAAAAACAGATAGTGGGCGAGCAACAAAAATGAGGAAAAGAGATATTGCCATTCCTAATAAGGATACTTGCAAAATATGGGAAGGAAAGACTAACAAACCCAAAGCTAAAAAGAGAATAATTTGCATTAACCAAGCAAAAGCATCAAAAGTTTTAATAATGCTTTTTTTGTGCATTAGTTCTTGATTTCCAAGATAGACAGCGCATAGATAAACAGCTAAAAAACCATTTCCATGAATCAAAGAGGTTAAAGAATAGGTTAAGAAAATTAGCGAAATTACTAATACAAAATAGAGCCCTTCCAAATCTATTTTTAATCTATTAATTAATGTTTTGCTTAGGTATCCAAAAATGAAACCACAGAAAACGCCCATAATTACCTCTTTTAAAAAGAAGTTGATCAACACGCTTGTCTCTTGATGAGGGTTTGCTACTAAAGAGAGAAAAGCGATTGTTAAAAGATTAGCTACAGGATCATTACTGCCACTTTCCAGTTCTAATAAAGGTCGTAAATTGTTTTTTAAAGCCATATTTCTGGAACGTAGAATAGAAAATACTGCCGCAGCGTCAGTAGAAGAGACAATTGCACCCAGAAGAAGACCTTCATAAATATTAAAGTCAGTAATTAAACTAACAAATAGTCCCGTAGTAAGTGCAGTGATGACAACACCTAAAGTGGAAAGGGTAACTCCCTGCCAGAAAACAGGACGAATGGCTTGCCATTTGGTTTCTAATCCACCTGAAAATAGAATGAAATTCAGACAGACGATGCCAATAAATTTAGCAATATGGGGGTCGTTGAACTTGATTTTAAGGATACCTTCAGATCCTGCTAACATTCCGACTACGAGGAATAAAATAAGAGTGGGAATGCCATAACGAGAAGAAGCTTTACCAGCAATGACACTTGCCAAGAGCAAAATAGCTCCTATTAACATGATGTTTTCTATTCCTAAATTCATTAATTCAATTTGTCAACAAAAGTAATAAAAAAAAACGAATTTACGATTAAAAAAATAGAACTTCTAAAAAAAAACAAAAAATAAATCTTATTCTATGATAGAATAAAAAAAAATATTGTACTTTTGCAGTCTGAAAAATGATCGGGATGTGGCGCAGTTGGCTAGCGTACTTGCATGGGGTGCAAGGGGTCGGAAGTTCGAGTCTTCTCATCCCGACTTTCTAAAGAAGTTTTTTTTTATTGGGAATCTTAACGACTTAAGTCGTTAAAGGTATTGTCATTGAGCAACAATCTCGGTATCATCTGAAATCCAATTTATTTAAAAAAAGGATTAAGCGCACTGTTTTAACAATTTCCTTAAGGAGTAATTGTTTTAATCGAAAAAAACAGGGAAACTTTGTAAGAGTATCAAATGAGCGGAAAACGAGACTCGAACTCGCGACCCCGACCTTGGCAAGGTCGTGCTCTACCAACTGAGCTACTTCCGCTTGTTTTAGGGCTGCAAAAGTACTATTTTTTTTTGAAATATAGTACAATCTCAATTTTTTTTTTAGCAACTATTAGAATTGGAAATTGATACCGGCATAAAATGTCGTTCCAAAAGCATAATAATATTTATTGCCAAATTTTTCGGAATTATAATTGTCAAAATCATAACGATATTGCTGCCAAGCAGTCGTTATTAAATTTTTATTATTCAATATATTAGTAACACTGATATTGAACCCGATGTTGTATTTATATTTAATTCTCCATGATTTACTGATTGAAGCATCCAAGGTAAATTGACCTTTTAAACGTTGTTGTTCAAGCATTGATAGTAAGCGAGGATCGTCATCAGCAAGGGTACCACGCGCATTCATCGTGTGTCTTTCAGGATTGATGTCGCAATAGATTTTGTCAAAATAATTGGCATTTATATTCACCCACCAGTAGTCATAATTAAATTTTAGTCCCAGAGTAGCTGCTACTTGAGGAGAACCTGCTACTTTATAATTCTGCCAGTAGATAGTCTGGGCTAATTCACTATTTCCATTGGAAAGTATATCGGTACCGTTATCGGCAGTGATATATACTTCCGGTCTATTGGTATATTTATAATCTCCATAATTACCGGCTAAAATGAGTGAGAACATGGAACCTAACTTTATTTCTGCACCTAATTCAATACCAATATGCCGTTGATTGATTCCGGTCATAGAATAGTTAACCATAGATGAAAAATCGTCATGATAAAAACTAATCAATTTGGTTTTATTCATAAATTCGGTATAATATCCGGTAACTCTCATCTTCATAAAAGGATAATTCATGACGTATGAGAGATCGGCAGATAATATTTTTTCATTTTGAAGATTTTTAGCAACCGTGTTTCTAACTCTTGGAGCTACAAAAGAGTTCAATACGCTTGGGGCTTCGCTACCATAATGTCCGTTGAGAATAATATAGTTTCTTCCGGAAATCTTGTAATTAAAACCGGCTTTCAGTTTATAAACTAAAAAATTTTGAGCTTCTGATTTTCCGAAGGAGTTGTTAGCATAGCGACCATTGGTCATATTGCCTTCTCTCCAAAATTCTGCGCCTCCAAGGTCAGCACCAATATGAAAATCAACTTTTGCATAATTAAATTGAACTACTGCCCATACATTTTGATTCATCAAAACTAAATCATAATCATACCCAAAAACATCACCTTCGTGTAAAGGGGTATCTTTTACGTTGACATCATTATACATCTGGTCTGCATTTTCAGGAAATTCTCCTTCTGCGTATTTATCTACATCAATCCAAAATGCACCTCCCAATAAATCATAAATAGTTTTATAATTTCTCTGTTTCATGCCTCTAATGTCGATACCTGCAACTAATTTGGTATGATTATCAATATTATAAACTAAAGTAGAAGTGCCACCTAATTGGAAATGATCCATATTGCGACTTTCAACCATATATTGTGCTCTTTTGCCTAACAAGGCTGCTGCTTGATTGATTTTATACATGTTATTCCAATCAATTTGTCTAACATTAACGTCATTGTGCCATCTATCGGTATATAAATCAAACAAAGCGGTATCGGTCTGATAGCGTGGAAAATTGCGATAATAATCGGGACGTGGATCCGGCACATCATACCAATTGAGTGCAGTAGTATGATTTTTGCCAAAGGTAGAGGCAATGGTAGAAGTGATTTGTAATTTATTTTCTTTAGGAGTATAATAATGAGTCAATAAAATCACCGGTTCATGGATAGTTCTAATTCTTGCTGAACGTTGTTTGCCTTGATACCAACCCCAATTAGGGTTATAGTAATTTGTTTCTGTTAAATCGTATGCATCTTGTACGGCATTGCCTTGAACGCTCCTTTGTACGGGAGCACCAAAAGCGGTCAAACTTAAGGCGTGTTCACTGCTGAACTTCTTTTCTGCAGCCAAAAAATAGCTAAGTCCATTATAAACAGAACCATCTACATAACTGATAGCATTGCCAAAACGACCGGAAAGCGAAGCTGCAAAAGACCAGCCACTTTTCAAAACTCCGGTAGCGTATGTCATCATAAGTCTGTGATTATAAGTTCTGTTGGAAAGTGAATAAGTAGCTCTCACCTGTTTGCGGTAAGAAGAGGCTCTGACCGTATAGTTCATAGCACCTCCAATTTTGCCAAAAGTAAAAGAAGAGGCATTCATATTCAAGGCATTTTCAGGAAAACGAAAAACATGATTTAATCCTCCCCATTGTGAATAGGTTGCCCTACCGGTTACTAAACTATTCATGGCAAAGTTGTTGATAGATACCGATTGGCATTCGCTATCATATCCTCTTGTCCTAAAATAGGCTATGCTAAATGTATAAGAGGTATTACTCGTAAATATGTCATTTGAGGAGTGTAATAAACTGGGAATGTAACTTCCTGAGCTATTTTCTTCATCATCTTGACCATCATTGGTATTAGAAGTACCTAATTCTTCGCGAACAGCACCCTCGTTCCTCGTAGAATCTTTAACCGAATTATCTTGCTGAGCAAAACTATAACTCCCTGATATTAACAGGATTAATATACAAAATAAATTTTTTTTCATTCTAAAAAAAATTAATACAAAACTCACGCAAAGATACATGATTTTTTTTATAATTAAAATAAAAACAAAAAAAAATATGAAGATAAAAAAAAAGAAGAATAGATCACTCCTATTTTCTAATTTTATCCAACCAATTTTGGCTATTGGAATATTGGTAATGATCTATTAATGAGAAAAATTCCGGGATTGTATGAGCTACTAATAGAAGGTTATAATGGAAATCGCGTAAAAGACCATCTTCTTTAAATCGTTGAAGTTGAGCAATGAGGTGATCGTAGAAGCCGTAAGCATTCAGTAGTACGACAGGTTTGGCGTGCATGCCTAATTGAGCGTTAGTAATGACTTCAAAAAGTTCATTCATAGTGCCATAGGAGCCGGGTAAAGCGACAAAAGCATCTGCTTTTTGTTCGAAGAGTTGTTTGCGTTCGCTCATACTTTTTACCAGGATAAGATTTTGTATTTGTTCGGACAAAACGGCACCGGAAGCAAAAAAATCGGGAGCAATGCCAATTACCTCTCCGCCATTTTCTACTGCTGCATGCGCTGCTTTTCCCATTAACCCAATCCCTGCGCCTCCATAAATCAAGGTCAGCTTTCTGGAGGCACAATTTTTACCAAAATCAACGGCAATCTCTTTATAACACTCTTTTGCTACTTCCGATGAACCACAAAACAGCGCGATAGAATTGATTTTCATGAGGTTTTATTTTTTATTAGTGAGATTGTTAATCAAGGATAAACAGATAAACAACAAGATGATGAGAGGTAGAGCACCAAACTTAAAAATGATGAGTAGTACTGCCGACAACAATAGGAAAATAAATCTAATTTTATTGTCAGTCCATTTGAAATTACTGAATTTTAACGAGAACATTTTCACATCAGTAACAAGAAACACAGAAAAAACGATCGCCAAAGCAATAATGAGGTATCCATTATCAATAAAAGGGAATTGAGGTTTTAAAAAATGCAAAAAACCGAGGAATAGCGCATTGGCAGGTGTTGGTAGTCCACGAAATTCGGTCAATTGTCGGTCATCGTGATTAAATTTTGCCAATCGAATAGCGGATAATGCCGGAATGATAAACACTAAAAAAGGTAATAATGCCAAAATGCCGGAATAGTCTTTTCCCATCCATACAAAAAGAATCATTGCCGGGGCGACTCCGAAAGAGACAACATCTGCAAGAGAGTCTAAATCTTTGCCAATGTAAGATTTAGAATGCAGTAAACGAGCCGAAAAACCATCTAAAAAATCGAAGCCTGCCGCCACTACCATCATCCAAGAGGCAACTTCTAAATGCCCCTCAAAAGCCATGACAATGGAGATACATCCGGAGATTAAGTTACAACAAGTAAGTGTATTAGGTATGTGTTTTTTCATATTTTCTATTTTTAATTTAAAAATGTAAAGATACAATAAAATTATGATTAATCAAAAATAAATAGTTGTTTTAAGGCTTGTAAAGACTCTATATGCCATTGGCACAATCTTTTATAGTTGATATTCCCTGTATTAATGTGTTCTAAATCTTGTACTTTTATAGATGGTTCATAGTAAACTGTTAAATGATGTTGAATTAATAATTCTGCAAGAAAAATTTCTTCACAAAATAAAAATGTCGGGAATTGAAAGGGCGTGATTTTATGGATAAAAGAACCGCTAAAAATCATACAAGAACCATGACCTGCGTATATTAGGGAATGATGATCATCCGTTTTTCTTCTTTTTCTTCTGAAAGGATAAATTAATTTTCTGTACAATTGGAAATAGATTGGCTGTTCATACAGTCTGATTAATCTATTGATTTGTTTTAAATTAGGGCGACTTATCATGCTCGGATTTTTATCCAACTTCTCTTGTTTAGAATAAATTGAAGGCGCTAACCATCCTATTTGTTCTTGTAATGGAAAAGTGGTAAGTTTTTCAAAAAAATCTAATTCGAGACTAATATCTACATTAGAAAAGATTACAAATTGATAGTTTAAAAAATAGTCTTTTCCTTTCATAGATGCCACTTTGGCGATGGCATTCAAGTAGCCTAAATTCTCATAAAAAGGAAATATTTCCACTTTAATATGAGGAAAAGTGGTTGTAATTTCTTGTTGAAAACGATCAGAATTATCGGCAACCATCACCTCAATTTGCCAATCGGGTACCAAAATTGCTGCGTTATTAATGGAGTTAAGATATTGCTTCAACTCTTTGTAAGAATGATAATTAACGCAAAGAACGGCTATTTGTTTCATTTTACTTTTATTTTAACATAAAACCACGAACAGATACTCAGTAAAGCCATTACACAATAGGAGAGGAGATAAACATAACAAAATTGCAGAATAGTATTAGCCAGATAAAGTCCAATTACTAAAACGAGAAAACTAACAAAAAGGTTAATGGTATTGTGTGGAAATACGGACAGAGCATCTAAAGGATTTCGCAACAGTAAATAGAGCGCATTAGGAATCAAAGACCAGGAGACGATAGCACAGAACGAAGTTGCTTCGATATAAGAGGATTCATAAAACAGAGGCAATAACCATTTAGCAAAAAATGTAATAGCGAGTGCCGCTAATCCAGCGAGCACAGCGTAACACGGTATCATTTTGTTGATGATTTTATAAATTGGAGCGAGTTGGTGTGTTGCCACCCCTTCGCTGGTGCGTTGTAATAGAATGGTTCCTAAAAAAGCAAAAAGCGGCGTGATCATCGTATTGAGCGTAACAGCTGCCGAGAATAATCCCGTATTGGTCATCCCAAATTTTTGATTGATTACAATTAAAGGATACGCAGCAAAAGAGAATAAAAGGAAGTCACCTGACATTCTGGGAGTTCCATATTTTGCCAATTGTTTGAAAGAGGGTAAAATATGCTGAAAAATCTCTTTTATTTCAATTTGAAATTTATAAATTTCTCTAACAATATGAAAGAAAGTATAACCCAACACGGCGATACTCCAAAAATAAAAAACAAATGAGAGGCTAACGAATGTAAAAAAACAACCTACTAAGTTGATCACTTGGACCACAATTTGAGAAATACTGAACATGAGATACGATCCTTTTCCTCTAAAAAAGGAAAAAAGATAGGAACTCATACAGAGAGAAAAAGCATAACACAATAAGACAGGGAGATAGTGGGTTTGTGGCATCAATCCAAAGAGAAAAACCAGAAGTTTTTCTTTAAAAAAAATTGCTAATAGGAGTACGATTAAAGAAAAAGAAAATACCAATAATAGAGATGCTACAAAAAACGAATTTTCAGTTTGTCGTTCTTGTTTTGCACGATAAATAGAGAGGTATCTTGGCAATGCAATAGACATGCCGCCTACCATGGCATAAGCAAAAACTGAAGCACTTCTTTTGATAATGCTAAATTCACCATAGCCATCAACTCCTAATTTAACACTCAATATCTTATTGACAATAAAAAGAGCAACCATCAAAATTACTTGGACGGAAAAGGTAAGAAAAACATCTTTCCTCAAAGTAGTAGAAAATAATTTATGATTACTCAGGGAGAATTTCATGTTCCCTTTTTTTAATAAATGATATTTTTATAGCGATATAAAAAAGAGCAAAGGCAGCCACGAAACTGGTATAAGACCATGCACTAGCAAAATAAAATAGATAGAAAAAATAACAGGAAGCAAGGATTGTCAAAGATAGAAAAACAAAACGTTTTTTTCTTAAGAAGTAGTATGAATTACTCCCGATAAAGCCTACTAAAAAGAAAAATACAACAGACCCAATAATTCCAAAATCTTCAATAGCGGGTCTAAACAGGGTATAAACATTTGTGTGTAATGGCATTTTGTGGTATTTGACCCCATTGATTTCGATAACAATGGTGCTATCAATACCTTCAGGAATTTCAACACCCTCAAAAGTTCTGTATTTTTTTTCGTATTTAGTTGGAAGTGGACGCAAGTAATGACTGTATGTGGTATGTTTTTTATATAATCCTTGCTTTTTTTCTGCAAGATTCAAAGGTGCAGAAATACCTATAAATACCGACTTGCCAAATTGATTGTCAATGAAAGATAAGGAATCACCATTTGTGAAAAGCCATTTGTCGGTTGCCGGAAGATGCCCGAAAGTATAGACTTCAAATTTGCGTTTTGCAATTTTTGCAATTTTAAGATCAAAATCACCTGCGCGTAACATTAAAGAGAGGATCAATATACTTATTAACGCGATAACAGAACATGCCACTATTGTAATTTTTTTCCATCCAAAATGTTTTAATAAAGGAAATTTACGATAAATAGCACTACAGAGCCATCCACAAAACCACAACAAAATGGAGGAGACCACTATTACTTTGGTATTAATAGTAAGTAAAATTAACAAAACAGGAATACAAGGCATAAAACAGAGCCATCTCCATTTGTGATGCAATTGGTTGAATACAAAACCTGCGTAGAGAGGCAAAAAATAGAGGATAGCAAGCAAAGGTTGAGCCCATTTGGACATTTCTAAGTTATTAGAATATCTGAGTTCTGCCATTTTAAAATTTATTTCTATTAATCCATTTTTACTAAATAATTCACCAATATGGATGCCATTTTGACCTAAAATAATAAAAGGATAAATTATCGCCATCATAATGGATACGATTAAAATTAAAACAGTTCGATTTTGGCTAAAGTTATATTCGATATTTTGCATGTCTATTTTATGGGTACATCTTTTTGCTAAAAATGAACTAAAAAAAAGTATAATAGATATAATTGCAACATAAAGAAAGAGATAGCCTGTAAATTGATATGAGCCAATGAAAAACAAACTTCCTAAAGCAATTTGAATAGTCCATAAGAAAATAAATAGCTTATTAGGTTCATATTTAGGAAGGAATTTCCATGCTAAAATACAGATAGAGACAAGTAAAATGTAGGCTATAGTAAGAAACATAGTGTTATGATTAATCTATTGATTTTTTGTGGCTTATTCTCTTCATAAATAAAAAAATAGAAATTGGTTCTATATAATTCTAATTCTTATAGAAATAGATTGCAAAAATAGCAATAATTCCGGTACAATTGCACTGTATTAGTTATTTTGCGATTGATTTCTGCAAATTTCTTCAAATTTTAGTAGCCACTTTACCTTCTGAGACGGAATAATTTTTCGGAATGGATATACTATTTTAACGATCATCATTAACCACTTGCTATAGACAAGTTGCAAATTACAATAAGCCTTTCGAAAACCAAACTGATGTATTAAAAAATCTTGAATATTAGAATGTTCTGTAATAGATCTGGCTCCATCAGATACATATTTTAACCCTCTTTCGCAAAGATAATATTCATTCATTGTATAAAAAAGCCCATAAAAAGGGTAGTAATATTTGAGATATATTGGATTTGCTTTTACAGTAGCATATTCACAAAAATTAGTATCCAAATAATTTATTGAGGTAGCAATTAAAATGCCATTTTCTTTAATAAAACAGCCCCAAAAATCAGTTTGTTCTGTACAATTGTATATCAACTCTTCGAATTGAGATTGATTCAACAAAACTTTAGCGTTTTTATACCTGTCAAATGCAGCAAGATAGACCTGATAACCCTCGTTAAGCATCGTTTGCTTACTTATTTTTTCTATTCTTAAGGTAGAAATGGATCTTCTTATTTTATTTCTTGTCCGAGAAGATAATTCCTCCATCCCACCAAAATGATCTTTTACAATAAACCAAAACTGTCTATTTTCAGTTTGATCAAAATCAAAAATATTTCTTACAAATATCCCTCCCTCTTTCAACAACTGTTTACTCTCTTGTTTAGAGAGTATTTGCTCTAAATGAGGAGTAGCATTATTGATCCACCCTCCTTTATAGAGTTTATAAGTTATGCCATTGATCGTTAATTGCTTCAATTGTTTTATTTAATATTAAAGTTCGTTCTTTATTTGTTGAGTGATTTTGTAAAATCCAAATCGAGTTCTTTTGCCATATCCTATCAAACAACCACCTGCCTTTTCAATTCCTTTGATAGAAGCATGATTGTCGGAAGAGGCAAAAATATAAAAGGGAGTATTATTATTTCTGTTTTCACTAACAATATATTGTAATAAAGAAGCATATAGTCCTCTTCCTCGATATTGTAATTGCGTTGAACAAGCAATAATAGTATAACTATTTTTAGGCATAAAAGTGAAATTCCAAATTTTAGGGACAACTCTTGCGACAGCAACTATTTGGTTTTTATATAAAATTCTGTATTCCTTTAAGTTAAAAACTGAAAAAAACACCCATTTCAACGCACGTAAATGATGTATTGGATTTTTAACTACCTCTATGTGAAAACTATCAGGAAGTCTACACTCTTTATATTCCTTGGGTAATAGGTAAAAATGCACAATAGTAATTTTAATTTATCTGTTTAAAAATTTCACAAAACAATATACCCTACAGCCTCTTGCATTGTTTCAAAGTAATGAAATTGAATGCCGTCAATAAAATGTTCTTTTATATCTTCGATATCTTTTTTATTTTCAATGGACAGGGCAATGTCGTAGATGCCGGCACGTTTAGCGGCTAATATTTTCTCTTTAATACCACCTACCGGAAGTAATTTTCCTCTGAGTGTAATTTCTCCGGTCATAGCAATTTTAGGTCTTATACGTCTTTGACTATAAGCAGAAATAAGCGCAGACAGAATCGTAATGCCGGCAGAAGGACCATCTTTGGGAGTGGCTCCTTCAGGTACATGAATATGAACTTTCGTAGTTTCAAAGAGTGCAGGCTCTATTTTGTAATCTTGAGCATGTGCTTTTAAAAATTCGTAGGCAATGGTTGCCGACTCTTTCATCACATCGCCCAAATTACCGGTTAGGGTCATGCCACCTTTCCCTTGACTGGTCAAAGCTTCTACAAAGAGAATCTCTCCGCCTACGGGTGTCCAAGCCAATCCTGTAGCTACTCCCGGAACGGTATTGTCGATAGATTTTTCTTTTTGGAAAACAGGAGACCCTAAGGTAGTTTGCAAATCTTCTTTAGTGATTTCTCTATTCATGGTTCCATTTTGCACATAATCGGCAGCTTTTTTCCTAATGATTTTTGCGATTGTTTTTTCTAAAGTTCTTACGCCTGATTCACGGGTGTAATTGTCAATAATATCATACAGAATCTCATCCGAAAAATAGAGTTGGTCTTCTTGTACTCCGTGTTCATGAAGTTGTTTGGGGACTAAATGTTTCGCAGCGATTTGTACTTTTTCCTCTGCCAGATAACCCGAAATATCTATGATTTCCATACGGTCTCTAAGGGCAGGATGTATCGTACTTAAGTCGTTGGCAGTAGCGATAAATAGCACTTTTGATAGGTCAAAATCGGTTTCTAAATAGTTGTCGTAAAAGGTACTATTCTGTTCAGGGTCTAATACTTCGAGCAAAGCAGCTGATGGGTCTCCTTGAACGTTCATTCCCAGTATTTTATCTATTTCATCTAATACAAAAACGGGATTAGCATAACCTGCTTTTCTCATATTTTGGATAATTCTCCCCGGCATTGCACCTATGTAGGTTTTGCGGTGCCCTCTGATTTCAGATTCATCACGTAAACCACCTAACGAAATACGAATATATTTTCTACCAATAGCATCTGCAATAGAGTGCCCTAAGGAGGTTTTTCCCACTCCCGGAGGACCTGCTAAACATAAAATGGGCGATTTCATATCTCCTCTCAACTTGAGCACGGCGATATACTCAATAATTCTGTCTTTGACTTTATCTAAACCAAAATGGTCATTATCAAGCACTCTTCGGGCTTCCACCAAATCAAAATGGTCTTCCGAATACTCATTCCACGGCAAATCTACTAAGAGTTCTAAATAATTGAGTTGAACCGAATAGTCCGGAGCCATAGGGTTAGTACGTTGGAGTTTAGCCAATTCTGTATCAAAAACTTTCAACGTCTCTTCATTCCATTTTTTATGTGCTGCTTTATCTCTCAGTTCAGCAGCTGCTTTTTCTGTCGGTGAACCACCCAACTCCTGTTGGATAGTCTTAATTTGCTCATTTAGATAATATTCCCTTTGTTGTTTATCCATTTCTTGTTTGGATTTGAATTGAATTTGGTTTTTCAATTCCAACATTTGCAAATCTTTATTCAACGCTTTAAGAATCGTTTTAGCACGCTCTTCTACATCTTGAATTTCTAAGATATTTTGCTTTTCTTGTACTGAGATGTTGAGTTGTGATGCGATATAATTAAGCAGAAAAATAGGAGCTTCAATGTTTTTGAGAGCAAAAAGCACCTCATTAGGCATATTTGGCGACATCTTAACCATTGTAGTAGCAGTATCTTTGATGGTTTCGAGCAAAGCCAAGAATTTTTCGCTTCCTGTAATCTTACTTTCAAACTCATTAGTCTGATACTCTGTGATTTTTGCTTTATAATAGGGTTCTTTTTCAATCAGTTCCGTAATTTGAAACCTTTTAAGACCTTGAATAATCAGAGTAAAACTACCGTCAGGCATATTTACCGCTTTAATAATATGTGCTAAAGTGCCTACCGGATACATATCTTCTACTTCAGGCTCTTCTATATCATTATCTCTCTGTGCAATAACGCCAATTGGCTCATCACTGCGGGCATAATCTTGTGCTAATCGTATAGATTTATTTCTGCCTACAGAAACAGGAATGACTACCCCCGGAAACAAAACCGTATTACGAAGTGGAAGAATCGGGATAATAGGAGGTATTTCGTTATCTTTTATCAGCGCTTCATCTTCAACCGAAAAAAGCGGAATAAAGTTTGAATCATTGTTAATGAGGTCGTTAATTAAAAATTTATCTTTCATTTCAATAAAATAGTTACAAAACATTTAACTTGCAAAGATACAAAAGTTTCGGGAAAGAAAGAAATGGGGTACAGGGCAAACGCATATAAAATTAACTTTTTTTTACAAACAACCATTTTTTGCTGATTCATAAAATACAAAATGTATTTTTATTTATTTAACAAAACAGACTTTTGTTTTATTATTCTAAATTGTTAATACATTTTACTATCAGTATGTAAAACGATAAAATTCAATGTAGGTATTGATATTTTTTGCGTTATATGCGTTTGCCCTTCCCATTTCTCCGTCCATCCGTGTTCCGTTCTCCAATGCAGCCTTCCGCTTATTTTTTAAACACCGCTTTAATAGGGTTGATAAACTTATCGATCAAGCGCAGGTCTTCGGTGATGATCTCTGCCGTGCCGGTCATCTCTTGGCTAAAGGTGAGTTGTTTGCCGTAATTGGTAATTAATTGTTCGGGGAAAAGCACCTCCAACAAGTACATCTTTTTGCCCTCACCTACCTCAATAGGGACTAACGATATTTTGGAAATGGCAACCCTTATCATGCCGTATTCCATGTAGGGGAAGTTGTCCAATTTGACATTCACGGTCTGACCTTCTTTTACTTTTCCGGCTCCTTGTGGTGGGAGGAGGATCTTGCCCATAATCTTTGTTTTTGCTTGAGGAACTACCGTTACTAAGACCTCTCCGGCATTGATGTTCTGGTTTTGTTGCCAAAATTTGGTAAAAGTTACTACTCCATTCGTAGGGGCTACGAGCAGATAGGTCTGTTCCCATATTTTGAGTTGCGCTAAGAGTTGGTCTTGAGCAGCGGTAAGCGCAATTTTAAGGCTATTTTCTTGTTCTACGCACTGTTGTTGCAGGTCAAAAACCGATTGTTCCGATTGCAGGATGCTCATTTTCTGGTTGTCGAGGCTTATTTTGGTACTCTCCAACGTTTGCAGTTGTTGGAAATAGTTGTTTTTAGCGGTTTCATAGTCTGCCAACGACAGATACTTCCCCGCATACAACGTAGAGTCTATTCTGAACAGATGTTCGGCAATGGTAATTTGCTTGCGGCTCAGCTCCAACTGTCGTTGCGATTTCGATAAAATAGCTTTCTGAGTAGCAATCTGTTTTTCAACAATTTGTATTTTCTTGTGGTGATAATCTGCTTGGACGAAGTAGTCCCAATCTTCGCAGGCTTTAACGTAGGGGAGGTAGGCGGATTGCAGTTCTCCGAGAGAAACTGAAGGCAGAAAAGCAGAAGAGCAGCAATGCAGAAGAGCAGAATCAGTGCCGATGTCCATTTTGCCTTTTACCTTCTGCTTTTCTGCTTTCTCCATTGCTCCTTTTAGAGCGAGCACATCTGCAAGATTGGCAGGATTGTCGATGTAGGCAAGCATCTCGCCCGCTTTGACGGTCTGCTTTTCAGTAACAAACAGGGTGTCAATCTTCCCCGATGTTTTAGCGGTAACACCTGCCGGCAAATTCTCTGTAGTAACGGTAATCGTAGCATTGAGAATATCGGGATATTTAAAGAAATAACTGCCTATAAACAACCCTGCTACAATGATAAAAATCAAGGTAATACCCCATCTTACCATCCAGCCGGGTGGCTTACCGAGGATCTCTTGGACTTCTTCGCTGCGGAGTTCTATGTTATCGTTCATTTAGTTGAAAGTTGAAAATTGAAAATTGTTTTGATTGAATATTTTTTGTATTTTTATGCTATTGTTTTGAGTTGAAAATGGTGTTTTTTTAACTTTCAACTTGAAATTTTCAATTATATTTAACCCATTTAGTATGAATAGTTTAATTGTTTCAAAATCATATTCTTTTGCGTTAAGCATTATTGGTTTGTACAAGTTTTTGAAAACAGAGCAGAAAGAATTTGTGCTCTCAAAACAAATTCTGAGGAGTGGTACTGCTGTTGGGGCTTTAATCTCAGAGGCAGAACATGCACAATCTAAAGCAGATTTTCTCAACAAAATAAACGTTGCTCTCAAAGAAGCAAATGAAACAAAATATTGGTTGATGTTACTAAAAGACAGCCATTTTATACCGGAGAATATATTTTTATCATTAGCAAAAAATTGCACCGAATTAATCAAAATCCTTGCTTCTATCGTAAAAACCACAAAACTAAATCTCTCCAAATAATTATTTTTAATCATTTTTTATTTTTATTTCCCCCATTTTCAATTTTCAACCTTCAATTTTCAATTCCCCAACTCCAACTGATTTCTCACCAACTCATAATACTCCCCTTTCATCCTAACCAACTCCTCGTGCTTCCCTATTTCTGTGATTCGTCCTTGATTGAGCACCACGATCTGATCCGCATTCTTGACGGTACTGAGCCGATGTGCGACCACCACCACCGTTTTGCCTTGAAAAAACTGTTGCAGGTTCTCCATGATTACCTTCTCATTGTTGGCATCCAAGGCATTGGTGGCCTCATCGAAGAAGAGGTACTCCGGATTTTTATAGACCGAGCGGGCAATCAAAATGCGCTGTCGCTGCCCCTGACTGATGCCGGTGCCCTCCTGTCCGATTTTGGTGTTGTAGCCCAACGGCAACCCCTCCACCAGATCTTGGATATTGGCCACCTTAGTGGCATGCAATAGCTGTGTGGTGTCAATATATTCCACTCCCACCGCAATATTCTTGGCGATGCTATCCGAGAAGATAAACCCATCTTGCATCACCGCCCCGCACCGGTCGCGCCAGAGGCGAGGTTGGATGTTCTGCAACTTGGTTTCCCCCACCCGAATCTCCCCCTCTGTAGGCGGATAGAACCCCAACAAGAGCTTCACCAAAGTAGTCTTCCCGCTGCCACTCATCCCCACAATCGCCGTAACTTTTCCCTCCGGAATCTCAAGCGTGATGTTCTTTAGCACTTCGGGGGAGAGCGGGTTGTACTTGAATGAGAGCGAATTGATTTGTATGGCAGCTCCTTTAGGTGAAAATTGAAAGTTGAAAG
>JAITTF010000177.1 GCA_031287215.1 Bacteroidales bacterium | reverse complement strand
AAAATAAAAAAAGCAAAATTCAAGTGCAAAGATACAAAAAAAAACTCGTACATTTGCAGCGAAAATTAACACCAAAAAATCATTTTTTCAGTTTTAAAATTTATGAAAATATTAGTTTTAAATTGTGGAAGTTCTTCCATCAAGTATCAATTAGTTGACATGGCGGCAGACGCTGAATTGCAAGCCAAAGGTTTAGTCGAACGGATAGGTTTAGAAAATGGCGTTTTTACCCATAGACCTACCGGTAAAGAAAAGTTTTCGATTTCAACAGCTATTCCTGACCACGTAATCGGGATTCAATTAGTTTTAGATGCTTTAACAGATCCCAAACATGGTGTCATTTCTTCATTAAATGAAATAGGAGCTGTAGGTCATCGTGTAGCACATGGTGGAGAATATTTTGACAAATCTATGGTTTTGCATGAAGAACAGATTGAAGAAATTCGTAAACTTTGTGAAATTGCTCCTTTGCATAATCCTGCTTCTCTTTTGGGAATCAATGTCATGATGGAATTATTACCAAATATCAAACATGTAGGCGTTTTCGACTCCTCTTTTCACCAAACGATGCCAAAAGAGGCATATTTATACGCTATTCCTTACAAATATTATTCCGACTACAAAGTCCGTAGATATGGATTTCATGGAACCAGTCATAAATTTGTTGCAACCAAGGGGGCTGAACTCATAGGAAAAAAGGTTGAAGATTTAAAAATCATTGTTTGTCATCTTGGAAATGGAGCATCTGTATGTGCTATCAACCATGGTATATCTGTAGATACGTCTATGGGATTTACACCTGTAGAAGGATTAGTAATGGGAACACGTGCCGGAGATTTAGACCTTGGCGCCTTAATCTATATAGCTGAAAAAGATAATCTTGACTATAAAGAAATGAATAGTCTGGTAAACAAAAAATCAGGGCTTTCAGGATTGACAAATGGTACCGTAGATATGCGCGATATCACTAAAGGCTATATAAAAGGAGATGAGAAAATGTCCAATGCTTTTAATTGTTTTGCCTATCGTGTAAAAAAATACATTGGTGCGTACATTGCAGCCATGAATGGAGTAGATCTTATCGTAATGACCGGAGGAATTGGCGAAAATGCTGTACTTGTTAGAGCAGCTATTCTTAAAGACCTCTCTTGGTTTGGTATTGATTTTGACCCAATTGCTAATGAAAAATTCATAGGAGAAGATGGTACTATCACAACTAAAAACAGCAAAGTAATAGCTATGACTCTTACTACAAACGAAGAAATTGTGATAGCTACTGACACATATAATTTAGTGAAAGAATAAAAAAAGATAAAAAAAAATTCTTTACAAAGGGCATTCAATTATCCTTATATGCTACTCCATGTAAAACAATTTACGACTTAATAATCTTATTAGTCCACGATTTTGATTTACCATTTACTTTTATGATGTAGTATCCTAAAGATAAATTGCTAATATTTATTTGAGTAACGCCGGAACCTACCGTTTGTTTTATGAGTAGTCTTCCCAATAAATCATATAATTCTAAAGAAAAATGTTGCTCTTCAGATTGTATAGTAATATAAATGTTCTCAGCTGCAGGGTTAGGATAAAGGGTAATTTTAGTATTATCTACGGGGTGATTTTCAATACCCACTGTATTTAAAGCTACGTAAACAGCATGCTCTGCATTTACCTTTCCATAACCAAATCTAACAACGCCACTTTGTTCTGTAAATTGATCTTGGTAAGCAGTTTGAACAAGGATATTTTTCACTTGGGCAGCAGAAAGATATGGATTTGCTTCAAGCATTAAAGCCACTACCCCCGCAACAAATGGTGAAGACATGGAGGTACCCGACAGTGCGGCAAATCGGTATAATCTCTCATTAAAAGTAACGGTAGTACTTGAATATGAACCAGAAAAGATATCCGTATAACTTGAAATAGCAGCAGTAACCGAATAACCTGGGGCGGAAATTTCAGGCTTAATACTCCCATCAAAAGTAGGACCATAACTTGAAAAAGAGGCTATATTACCTCCTGAAGAACCTATCGGAGTAATGATGCGACTTCTATGAGCAGCAATAGAAATAATACTTGGAATGTTTGCAGGTGCGCCAATGCCGTAAAATCTATCGCCATTGACCCATCCGGGTACGCCGGCAGCAGTGAAAGTGCCTCCCCAATTGCCAACTCCGGTGGTTAATTCTATCAAATTCCATGCGTGAAAGTCTCCTGAAGTTGCAGTTACTATTAATCCTAATTTGTAGCTACCTGTAAATTTCTTCACCAACAATCTCACTTGCGGACGTTGGTTGTAAACATTTGATTTCTCAACAATGGCTTCATAAAAGAGGGTATCTGTACCCGATAACACCATATACGTACCTATTTCGCTATCTCCTAAATTAGTATTGTAAAAAGGAGAAGTACTTAAAATTGCATTATTCGTATTATTCAAACATTGTAAAGCAAAAGAGAACGAACTATTAGGAGAACTGAGCATAGAGATTGATTCTCCCCATTGGTCAATACTTCCTGAAGCATAATTAATTCTCGTTTTCAAGGTATCTGAGCTACCCGAAAAGGCATGACTAATATGAAAATCTACATCCCCATTATTGCCGGCACTGGAGACAAAAACGACTCCCAAATTAGTTAACGAATCTATCAATTCTCTAATTTTGCCGGTACCATCCATGTTATCAAAATAGTACAATCCCCAGCTCATATTGACCACCAATCTTTTCTGTTCTTCTTGAGATACTTTATACATCCAACGGAAGGCATCTGCTACGGCATTCTCATCTACTAAAATGGAGACCAAAATCAAATTAGCATCATAAGCTACTCCCCTATAGGCAGTTCCTGCTCCTGAACCGGCAGCAATAGAAGCTACGTGAGTGCCATGATAATGATAGCTGTACACATTTGCCGTATCGGAATGAGCTGCCAAGAGTGCCTCTTTTCCGATCAATTCAGTACCATAATGATAATCTTCCGGAGTTGGACCGCTTTTTCTTGATTGATCCCAGACCCTCAGAATTCGATAATCATTCATTAATGTATCATAAAAAACAGGATGTGTAAAATCAAATCCCCAGTCAGTTACGCCTACAATCACATCCTTACCTGAAAAGCCGTGTGGCAGATTAATGCCATGCCATACGCTATCGACTCTACCGTCAACGACTGCATTTTTTAATTGGGTTCCTTCAACTGCCCATTGTTGCCCTAAAGCAATATTTACAGCACACAGCAAGAAAAAAACAAGGTATATCTTTTTCATAATTAATTGTTTTTCTGTTAATTTATTAAGTTATTCTTTTAAATTCAAATTCAATATTTTTAAAAAATCGGGTAAAGAGTTATTTTGTCTATTCAATTCTCTGATTTTTTCGGTATTATCCATGACTACTAATTTTTTATCTGGTAATTGATCTTCCACAATTTCGATCTCTTCGAGTGAGATGCTATAATTTTCTTTTAAATAGTGTAAAATCTCACTTTGTCTGGCTTTAATTAAATCTTTTTGATATGAATTGGCGATACTGATCACTACCCTATGAAGATTAATTTCAGGAATACGAGTTTTGAGCGTAGCATAGACTGCCGGAGTTTTATTAAATAATAGTTCGACTACAGCAAGCCATGGGGTGAGGAAGTCGGCATTGAGTTCATGTTCTGTTTCAACAGTATCCTCTTGAATCGGATCTTGAGTCTCTTCAATGTCGTTTTTTTCTTCTACGACTTTGGATTCTTCTAAGAGTTGAGTTTCATCTGCAATTTGTTTTTCTTCAGCAATTGGAATATTGTTCACAGTGTTTATCTCTTCAGCGACCTGTATTTTCTCAACTACAGGTTCCTCCTCTACTACTAACGGTTGTTCATCCACCTGAGACAATTCAATAATAGGGGTTGACGTTATTACATTGTCTGTGGCTACATCCTGAGGTTCTACAGTAGGTAATAGAGTTTCAATTAGTGGTTCGGGAGAGACACTTTTTGCAACGGGGATATGAGTTGGTGTTTTCGGGTCTTCAATGACGGTTTTTATGGAAATAGATTTTTTCACAACACCTGTAGTAGGGGCTACAAATGAGCGTGTAGATTGTTGAGGAGTAAAAGAGGTAGTCGCAACTACCGGATTTACTTCTGAAGAATTTGTTGGTCTTGTAATTTTATCGCTCCCGCGATTGCCTGGCTTTCTGAAGTTTAAAAATATAATTGGCATTAATTTGCATGAGGCAAATTTCAACGGAGAGGCGTTTATTGTTAGAGAGTTTGTAATTAAAATCACAGAGATTACAGAGTTCCATAGCTCTCAGCAATAGCATTTTATCAACAGCAGTAGCTTGAGCAGTCATTTTAACTTTGACGCTATCCGACAGTTCCATTAAAGGCAATGTAGCATGATTTTGAGCCATCAACAAATTACGAAAATGAGATGCCAAACCGGAAATAAAATGTTGTCCATCAAATCCTTTTGATAAAATCTCATCAAAAAAGAGCAAATAATCATGTTCATTTTCACTAAAAAGAAGATCCGTAATTTTGAGGTATTGATTGACATCCAATACATTCAAATTATCTATAGCATCTTGATAGGTAACATTTTTACCGGAGAAGCTCACCAACTGGTCAAAGATCGAAAGAGCATCACGCAGGGCGCCATCCGCTTTTGCGGCTATTACTCGTAGAGCTTCGTCTTCGGCATTCACCTGTTCACTATTCGCTACATATTGCAATTGTTTGATAATGTCATCATCTTTAATTCGTTTAAAGTCATATACTTGACATCTTGACAGGATAGTAGGAATGATTTTATGTTTTTCCGTTGTTGCTAAAATAAATTTGGCATAAGCTGGCGGTTCTTCCAATGTTTTGAGGAAAGCATTAAAAGCCTGAGACGACAACATGTGAACCTCATCAATAATATAGACTTTATATTTAGCACCTTGAGGAGAGATGCGTACTTTTTCCACTAAAGCCCTAATATCTTCTACAGAGTTATTGGAGGCAGCATCCAACTCATAAACATTATAAGAATTAGACTCATTAAACTGTTTACATGAAGGGCATTCGTTACAGGGTTCAAAATCTTCCGATAGATTTTGGCAATTGAGAGCTTTAGCAAAAATACGGGCACAAGTAGTTTTTCCCACTCCACGAGGACCACAAAAAAGGAAAGCTTGAGCAATCTGTCCACTTTTGATAGCATTTTTAAGGGTAGCTGTAATAGATTCTTGACCCACTACTGAGCGGAAAGTAGCGGGACGATATTTTCTGGCAGAGACGATAAAATTATCCATAAATTATTAGAATTGAAAGAATTAAATACTATTAAAGTGATGATAAAGACACATCAAATTATCTCTGCAAATATACACAAAAAAACAAATAAAAAAAGCCGAAATACAAAATCATACTTCAGCTTTATCAACAACCAAGAAAAAAAGAGGTTACTTCTTAGCGAAAAACTCTTTTATGGCGCTATTTTCAACGATAGCTTCTTTAAAAACGTATGCACCGGTTTTAGGTGAACGTTCCATTTTAATAACGCGGGAGAATGAAGCTCCTCCTTCTTTTTTTAACGATGCAACAACTTTCTTTGCCATTTTTTATAGGTTTTATTTTATTTCTTTATGAACTGTAACTTTCTTAAGATAAGGATTGTATTTTTTCAATTCCAATCTTTCGGTAGTATTTTTTCTGTTTTTAGTTGTAATATATCTTGACATACCTGGTACGCCACTTGTCTTTTGCTCTGTGCATTCTAATATTACTTGTTGACGGGCTTCTTTATTTTTTTTTGCCATGATTTAATGTTTTTAAATCTATAAAATCTCTTTACTTTTCAGGGGTGCAAAGATACAACTTTTTTCAATACAAACGTAATGAATGCTAAAAAAAATTGCAACCTATTTTTTGTATCATTCTACTACAATTCTTCCTGTACTATAAATCTTATTTTCTTTCATGATGCGGTAGAAATAGTTTCCTGATTGAAGATTGGAGGTATTACATTCTATTTTTGAACCGGAGAAAGTAGTTTGAAAAACTTCAGATCCTAACATGTTATAAATAAGTAAATTGCCTGAAAACTCTTTATCTAATTCAATAATTACTCTATCTGAAGCAGGAATTGGATATGCTTTAGAAATGAATTGCTCCAACAACGGTTGTGTAATTCCTAATGGAATATAACTAAAGGCAATATCATCAATAAACAATGAAGAACCAACTTGACCTTGACAATTAAATAGATTGCCAAAATCGTATGCAGCACTGGAAGCAAAAATTATTTTGATATCAGAAGTAGTTCCTATAGAATAATGTATAGGAATATCAAAATAGGTCCATTCACTGACTGCTTGTTTAATCACTAATTTTTCGGAAGCTATCGTAACGTCAAAATCGTAAAGTTCTATTTCTATTGCTGCAGAATCTCCACCAACCGGAGTAAATTTATAATATCCTTGAAGGTGAGTAGGTTTTCCTTCAAAGCCATGAACAACACTAATATTGCCGGAGTTTTCTATAAATTGAGCTATAAAATTTGGTGAGAGTGTTGCAAATGCACCGGGCACCAACAACATATTAGCAAAATTACAAGTCGTCAATCTCATTGCATATTGTCCGCCATGTGCATTTGTCTCTTTGAAAGCGGTAAGTTCAGTCTGAAATTCCTGTCCTTCAAATCCATACAAAGAGTTTAAGGTATGCATTAATTCTCCACTCCCAATAGAATAATCGTTATAGGGTCCTCGAAAAGAGGGAACTGAAACCCATTTGACTTCTAATCCACCATCAGGAAAAACAGGTTGTGTTTGTGAATTAACAGTATTGAATGCTAACGTAATAACTAAAATAAAAAAGGTTTTTTTCATAAAAATATTGTTTAATTAAAATTATAGGTCAATTGAAAAGTATAGGTTCTTGGGGGTTCAACGAGCATAGGACGCATGGTGTATGATTTGTTGAGTAGATTTTTAACGATAAAAGAGAGTGTAACGTTAGAAAAAGCGTAATTGGTACGCACATCAAGTACAAAAGAGCCTCTTAGGTGCTCGTTATAATATTGAGTATAGCCTTTAAACGGCAAATCCTGTGCCCCGTTGATTTGTTGTTGGGTAATGCTAATATCAGGATTATTGACATCATAAGTAAAGAAAAATTTATCCACATTTCTCATGGCACTATAGTAACTCAGCGTAACGCCCAACGACCATTTTTTATAGAAAGTAAAAGCTAAATCAGCCTTCGCAATGTGTTCAATTCTATATTTCAATACTCTACGGGACGTATCTGACGAACTATTATTGAAGGTAAATTGTCTTCCCATAATGGTATCCGTAAAGTAGGCTTTATCAGGTTCGTTGCAGGTAGGATGACTAAAAGTATAACTCATCGAAAGTGTATAAGTAACATTCTTAGAGATTTTACCTTCTCCCATAAAGCTGGCATCTATTCCCTGAATAGTAGCATCCCCAATATTGATGTATCTAAAGCCCATGCCGTCCATCGGATTGCTGCCCGGTTTACGCTCTGCCCAATAACCCATCGCAAATTCTATGTAATTGTCATATCTTTGGTGAAAGAGCGCTAAATCAAACATGCCTCTAAAATCGAACAATTGGAAAGGTTGCATAACCCCAACTTCGGCATTCCAACTCTTTTCGGATTGCAGCTCTTTGTGCGGATAAAAACCATAACGTCCTACCGAGATAGAGATGTATTTTTCTCCAATACTCGGATAGCGATAACCTTGTCCGAAGGAAGCTCTTAATGAAGTTTTAGAGGACGGCACTTGATAATTTAACCCTGCTCTAAAAACAGGTTTATTCTCCATTTTTTCATCATTAATCTGATAAAATTCCCATCTCATACCCGCTTCAACAACAAGATTTCTTTTTTTAAGAAATTTCTGTTCTAATTGAGCATAAAAAGCAAAATTGTCGGAGTGCATACTGTTTTTCTCGTTAGATTGCATGATCCCATTAAAAACAACCCCTTCAGAGATAGCATAATTATTCATAATACCTCCTACAATTCGCATTCCAATTTTAGAAACAACCTTAGTAAATTGATATTCATTAAATATGGATATAGAACTTGCATCTTGAGTACCGGTAGCTTCTTGATTGTTGCTGTAAATAATTCTATTTCTTAGGGCATGATTATACCCTTTAGCACTATTATAGGTAATCGTGGGGTCCACATAAAAGGTAAAATCCTTAAACTTGGATAGGGATCCGCCATAAGTTCGGTAGCGATTTTCGAGAGCATCATACCAGAAAAAAGATTGTGCATTGTCGGAATACATAAAATTACCATTTACGCTCACATTCAAACCTTTCACTTTCTGGAAACGGTAACGGGTAGCAAAATTCAATCTCACTCTTTTTTCATATTTACCTATAGTAGAACCACCTGCTGTATCTCTACTTCTATCAACTTTAAATTCAGGTCCGATATGTCCTTCATCATAAAAAGCCTCTCCCCCGATCACAAAATCAAAATTCTTTTTGATGATTCTGGAGTGTAAAAAATTAAAACCTGATTTAATTGGATTTCTGCGAGTCCAACTATTCTGATACACTTCATCCCCTGTAAAATTAGGGTCTCCGTAAAGCGTACCATAAACAATGACTTTGGTTTTAGGTTTGCTACGAGGATAAGCGGTGTGCACATTGATAGCTCCTGTCAAAGCAGATGAACCAAAAACTACTGAAGAGGCACCTTTCACAATATCCACCTGTTCTACGTCTTCCATTGGAATAAAAGTCCACATTGGGCGACCTGCATCAGGACGAAGCAGTGGCATATCGTCCAACAAAATCAGCACTCGGCTACCCATACCTGAGCTGAAACCACTACCGCCACGAATTTGAGGTTCGTTATCGACTACTGCCAATCCACCTGCTGTATTGAGTAATCCGTCAATAGTCGTTAAATTCCTGTCCTCAGCTACTTTAGGTGATAGAACAATAATAGAATTAGTAGATTTTTCGGGATTAGTTTCATATTTAGAGGCTGTAACTGTAGTCCCTTCTAAAATAGTAGCAAAAGGGGCTAATTTAATATCTAACGTAACGGTACGCCTTTTATTAG
>JAITTF010000154.1 GCA_031287215.1 Bacteroidales bacterium | reverse complement strand
GCTGCTTTGAGGTCATCATCCTCTCCCAATTTTTCATAAACTTCGCCTATTGCTTTGTAAATATCAGGATACTCGGGTACAAGTTGTTGTATTTTTTGATATTCTTTTAGAGCATCCTGATATTCTCTTATACTATAAGCGGTTTTTGCTCGTGTAATTAAGCGTTTTACATCGTCAACCGAATTCTGAGTTTGTGAAAAAATATTTGCGCTTAGAAACAATGATGTTGTTAGCAACATCCAAAAGAAAGAATTAATTAATGTTCTCATAATTCATAATATATTTGTTCTGCCTTGTCCCTAAGCAGTTAATAATTGCTGATTTAAGGGCATAAAAAACGTGGGACAAAATCTTTATCTGCTTTTCGAGGTCTTCGCAATACCCAGTCGCCAAATAAATGAATAGAGGCCCACGTATAATACGTGAGCGTTTTAACTCTATTCACGGCGACTTAGAAAATTTGCGAAAGTTCGAAAAAGCCAGAATGTAAGCTAACGCTGTTTATGTTGTTATAGTGCTACATAGCACTTTGTGAATTAAATTTTAATCACTTTATTTTACCATAGGCATATATTTAAATGTTTGAGTGACAAAGATAAAGAGATATTGCAATAAATCAAAATTTTTACTAATTTTGTAATCTATCGAAAAGTAAACATTTATGAACGCGCAGCAATTATTAGACCGGATTTTTCCGCTTTTACATTATACGTTGAAAGATATGACTAAAGGTTTATTGGACGAAATGATATTTGAACGAAGAAACAGAAGAAGATAACTAATTATAATACAAAAGAATATGGAAACACCGGTATCTGAGAAAAGCACAAAGGCGGAAATATTGAAAGCTTATGAAACATTGTTGAAGGATGTTCAAAATACAAAGGCGGATATTCCCAAACAGATTCAAGAGGAAAAGCAAAAAAAAGAAACTTTGGACAAAGTAGCGGGCATAACCAATGATGGAATCGTGAAAAATATTACCGGTCTCAAAACGAGTTTGAGCAATTCGTTGGATGAAATTCTGCAAAGTCTGACGAACGAATTTAAGAAATTGGAAGAAATACGCGCCGCTATTGTCTTGGAAAAGCAGTCGCTCGAAGATTTGTATTCGCTGTCGGCCAATACGGATTCTTTAGCTGCTATGTTGCTCGTTCAGAAAGAGAAAAAGGAAAGTTTTGAGAAATCCATAAAGGAAAAAGAAGAAGCTTTTGCCACTGAAATGACCGAGAAAAAAGAACAATGGGAACTTGAAAAAACAAAACAGAAAATAGCTGAAAAAGAATATTCCGACGACTTGACCAAACGCCGGAAGCGAGAAGAGGAAGAATATGTGTACGACTTGAAAATCAAACGTCAAAAGGAACAGGATGAATATGATACTCAAAAAATTCAACTCGAAAAGGAATTGGCTGATAAAAAAACGAAGTTTGAACAAGAAGTTTCCAACCGGGAATTGGAATTAAAAAATGCAGAAGCCGAATTGACTGAACTTCGGAAGAATAACGTGGAATTTCCGGCCAAATTGGAAAAAGCCTTGAAAGATAAAGAAACGGAAATTACCAAGCAACTCCAAACGAAATACGATTTTGACATCAAACTGATGGAAAAACAAAACGAAGCCGACATCCGGTTGAAAGACCAGATTATCGAATCGTTACAGGAAAAAATCAAAGAACAGCAAGCCCAATTGAAGGAATATACGGATAAAGCCAATCGTGCAGAAGCCAACGTCAAAGATATTGCGGTGAAAGCTATTGAGAATTCTTCAAAAGTGCGTATGGTTACCGCTAAACCGGAGAAAGAAGATAATTAGACGTCTTATCCTCAAATAAAATTAAAGATAAATCAAACAAACAAAACGGATTCTCGCAGATTTTTTATTCTCTGTGTGAATCCGTTTCATCAGTACATAAGCATGCCTGACCCAAGAAATAGTAGGGCCGGAAATTGCAAAATACATCACCAACAGGAAGATGTAATTGTTCTCAAAATACAGAATTTCAGGTAGTTTGCTTGTCGTAAAATATTGAAAGAGAGAAAGCGAGGATTTTCGTCCCCGCTTTTAATGTTTTCACAACGGAATAATCCTTATTGTGAATTGCTTCAAAAAATTGTACGACAAAAATACCTAAATATTTTGAATTATACAAATTAAATGTTAGTTTTACGCTTTTATTGTTAAATCATAGGATTTTATGAAAAGGATATTGGGTTTGGACTTGGGGACTAATAGTATTGGCTGGGCGTTGGTGGATGCCGAACAGAAGCAGATTTTGGGAATGGGTAGTCGGATTATTCCGATGGACGCTGTACAGATGGGCAATTTCGATGCAGGAAATTCGATTTCTCAAACGGCAGGACGCACTGGATTTCGGGGTACGCGAAGATTGCGCGAACGACATTTATTGCGGCGCAAACGCTTGCACCGTGTTCTGAATGTTTTGGGCTTTTTGCCTGAACATTACGCTAAAGAAATTGATTTTGAGAAGCGATTAGGGCAATTTTTTGATGAGAAAGAACTCAAATTAGCTTGGAAAAAAAATGACGAAGATAAATTTGAGTTTCGCTTCCAAAATTCTTTTAACGAAATGGTTGAAGATTTTAAGGCAACCGGACAAGAAATAAAAATTCCTTATGACTGGACAATATATTATCTTCGTAAAAAAGCATTAGAACATAAGATTGAAAAAGAAGAATTGGCGTGGTTAATTTTGAATTTCAATCAAAAACGTGGTTATTATCAGTTGCGTGGTGAAGAGGAAGAAAAGACAGATGTAAAAGAATATTGTGCATTGTTGAAAATTGTATCTGTTGAAAAAGGAGAGATAGACAAAAAGAATGATAAAAAAACTTGGTATAAAATGACTTTTGCAAACGGTTGGGAATATTCTGCAACTTTTGCAACAGA
>JAITTF010000131.1 GCA_031287215.1 Bacteroidales bacterium | reverse complement strand
ATTCATTTCATTTTGGAATTGGTGTATTAATCTCTTTTCCTTTGTGGTATATCATCCTTTTCATCGTAGGTTTGTGTCTCTTCAATTGGTGGGTAGCGGTCATTGGTTTAGTGGTTTATCCTGTGAGCTTTTTAATTTATTTAAGAAGTAAAATCATTGTCAAAAAGCAACTTTTAAGATTTCGTAGATTTGGCATGTGGTGGAGAGGTGATACTTTGTATCATAAGGCAAAAGAATTAAGAAATAACATAATAGATAATTTAAATAAGATAATTTAAAAAAAGATTTGTCACAAAAAAACTTATGGAAAAAGATAACATACTCCTTTCTTCTGCCTGTTTTCCACCGATAGAATATTTTATGGTTGCAACAAACAGTGATTTAATAATCATTGAAAATTCAGAAAATTATATAAAACAAACCTATAGAAATCGTTTTACAATTCTTTCAGGTAATGGTTTATTATCAATCATTGTTCCGGTAGTACATCATTCCACAAAAATGCCTATTAAAGAAGTTTGTATTGATTACAAAACAAATTGGAATTTTAGTGCTATTAAATCCATTAAATCTGCGTATCAAAATAGTCCTTTTTTTCTCTATTATAAGGATCAATTTCTCCCTTTTTTTCAAAAAAAATATAAATATCTTTTTGATTATAATTGTGAAATTACTTTTTTATTATTTAAACTATTAAATATTTCTTGTTCTGTAATATATACAGAAAATTATCAAAAAAAGCTACCCAATGTGGTTGATTATAGAGAAATTATAACTCCAAAAAACTCGATGGATTTAAACTATCCTTTTCGTAATTTGGTTCCTTATAAACAAGTTTTTGATGATAGATTCAGTTTTATGACAAACCTCTCTATTTTAGACCTAATTTTCAATTTAGGACCGGAAAGTGGAAGCTATATTAAAAAATAAAATCAGAGAAATAGTACGCTAAATAAAAGTTTTTTTATTTAATTAAGTTATTTTCAAAAGGATCCATTTCATATAATTTGTATTTTGTGGTCATAAACAACAGTATTTGAGTAGGATCTCCAAATTCAAATTCTTCAGCAGAGATAAAATATAGAAATGTTTTTTTGCTGTTCAAGAATTTTTCGTTAATTTTGTTCAGCAATGACATTTTTACGTTTTCTATTTCCTCTTTTTGTTGTAGAAGAGATTGCTTTTGTTGCTCATCCCTATTTTCTAAAGCATTTTCATACAAAATTTCATATTCAAAACTCATATTTTCAAGCAATTCTAACATAATTTTAGCGTACTGTTCTTCAGTGATTTTTTCTACAGCAATAATCTGGATAGAATCAATCGAAGTTTCATGAATAAGATATTCTAAAGCCACTTGATGAGCTTTTTCTTTTAAAACTTGTTCAGAGGGTTCTCTATGACAAGAAATAGCTAAAAAGGCTAAAAAAAACAAAGGGAGTATCTCTTTGACAAGAAAAAATCCCTTTATTTTTTTACACGTCATTCCTTTATTTTTTTTAGAATGGCAAATCATCATCGGCATTAACAGAGACTTCTTCTTCAAAAGAAGGAGCAGAGAGTTGTTCAATTTTGGTTTCAGTAGGTCTTCCTCCTTGTTCTTCGTTTTTACTACTGAGCATTGTAAATGTAGAAACTTCAATTTCAGTAATATATTTTTTAATACCATTATCCTCCCAACTTCTATTTTTGATTTTACCTTCTAAGTAAATCATTTTACCTTTGTTCAGGTATTTTTCTGCGATATCGGCTAAATTACGCCAACAGACGATATTGTGCCATTCTGTTTGTTTTTGCCTTTGCCCCTCTTTGTCTTTATAATACTCGGATGTGGCAAGTGTAAAAGAGGCTTTTTTAGTGCCATTTTCAAATGTTTTTACTTCAGGGTCTTTTCCTAAGCGCCCAATAAGAATTGCTTTGTTAACTCCAGACATAGTTTTTTAGTTTTATTAGTTGTTATTAATTTGTCGCGACAAAAATATAAAAAAAATCAATACAAACAATACTTTGTAAATAATTTTTAGTATTTTCTTTTAAATATTTAAAAACGTACCTACATTTAATGGTAACTATAGTGTCTCTTTTTATCATAATGACAATAATTTAGGAAAATTAAAAAAAAGAATGAAGTTATTATTATTTTTTTTTTATCTTTGCATGGTTCATTGAAAAATGGATTTGTTTTTGTATTTTATTTAAAATAAACAGTATAAGCATGAAAAAATTTAATAACAATGGTATTTTTGGAAAAATAACTGCCTTACTTAATGTCGTTATCTTTATTTTCTTTGTCATCTTGATGGTATTGGTAATGAAATTTGACAAAATTAATGTTCAATACGTAGATGAAACTCCGGCGTTTAACAAAGCTACAGACCAACTAAGAGCAGCTGAGCAACCTCTTAAAATGGATTCCATACAAATTGCTCACTATCAGTATCGTTTAGACACTCTTAACCAAAAAACTGTTCCTACCGACAAAAAAGTAGCGAAAGAGTTTAATGATGAGGTGAAAAGAATTGCAGACCTGTTGAAAGAAAAAGAAAACCTCAAAGCAGTTCATGATTCTACTTTATTAGTTAAAAAAGCAGAAATCACTCCTATTGAAGAGCATTATTGTCAAACTCAGGACGAAATGAACTCTGCTAAATCCACTTTTGCAGTATTTGCTTACTTGGTTTTCTGCCTATTTATCATTAAAGTAGCTCTATTTGCTTTTTGGAATTACAAAAACTCTAAAGATATTCACAATTATTCCGCTTGGGCAAAAAAATCATCTTCTCCTTTCTGGGCATTCGTGGGTTGGATAATTCCGGTTTTTGACCTGATTAAACCTTACTCTTTCTTCTCAGAATTACAAAATGATACAGAGTATATTTTGAAAGATAAAAAATTAATACCGGACGATTACGACAAAAACGATTATAATGATTTATATATTGGTTT
>JAITTF010000026.1 GCA_031287215.1 Bacteroidales bacterium | reverse complement strand
AAAAGAAGAGCTAACTCGTTGCCTGCGGCATTGACCAACGTTTCGTCTTTATGCTTCAACGTGAGCTTTATCAATCGACAAAATGGAGGAAAAAAGAACTTTTTACGCTCTTCAATCTGATTTTGATACATCGAAAGGTAATCATTCGTAGATACATATTGTAAAGCCGGATGGTCAGGATTATAACTTTGAATAATCACTTTACCAGGTTTATCGCTCCTCCCGGCACGTCCACTGACCTGCGCCATAATCTGGAATGCCCGCTCAAAAGAACGAAAATCGGGATACGAGATCAGGCTATCGGCATTGATAATGCCTACTACGGTAACATTAGCAAAGTTGAGTCCTTTGGTAACCATTTGAGTACCTATCAAGATATCGGTATTGTGATTTTCAAAATCATAAATCAATTTCTGATATCCATTCTTTGAACGTGTAGTATCCAAGTCCATACGGGCTACACGAGCCTCCGGAAACAATTCTGTGATAGACTCTTCTACCCTCTCGGTACCAAAACCTTTCATCTCGATATCATCACTTCCACATTCAGGACATTGGTGAGGCACTTCAATGGCATAGCCACAGTAATGACATTTGAGCAGATTGCTTTTTTTGTGATAGGTCAGCGACACATCACAATATTTGCAGTAAGGCATAGATTGACAACTATTACAAAATAGCCTCAAAGCAAATCCCCTTCGATTGATAAAAAGGATAATTTGTTCTTTTTTGGCCAATGCTTCGCCAATATTATCGATCAAAAATTGCGAAAAATTGCCGGTCATTTTTTTCTTGCGAATACTTTCTACCAAATTCACAATCCAAATATCAGGTAGCACACTGCCGGCATAACGTTGGTTTAACTCTACTAACCCAAACTTTCCTGATTTGACATTATAATAACTCTCAAGAGAAGGGGTTGCCGTCCCTAAAAGCGTTTTTGCATGATGAAGAGATGCTAAGTAAAGGGCACTGTCTCGCGCTTGATAACGGGGTGCCGGATCCACCTGCTTGTAGGAGGCATCATGCTCTTCATCAATGATAATCAACCCTAAATTCTGATAGGGTAGTAATAGTGCCGACCGCGCTCCCAGAATGAGTTGATATTTTGAGTTCTCAGGATGCTCTTTGCCACTTTTCAAAACATGATCCCAAATCTCTACCCGTTCGTATTCATTAAAACGAGAATGAAAAATACCCACTTTTTCTCCAAAATAATGCCGTAATCTATTGACAATCTGAGTAGTAAGCGCTATTTCAGGCAATAGATAAAGCACCTGTTTCCCTTCTGCTAATATTTTATCAATCAGTTTGATATAGATTTCCGTCTTACCACTTCCGGTAATTCCATGAAGCAGTACTGTATCTTGTGTTTCAAATTGTTTCTCAATATTTTCAAAAGCCTTTTCCTGAATTTGTGAAAGTTGTAAATCGGTAATTAAGGCATCAGAGGGATACTCCTCCAAACGGCTTATTTTTTTCTCTATAATCTCTAAAACACCCTTATTTACCAATGTTTTAATTTGTGCTTGCGTTACGGTTGCTTTTTTGAGCAGGTCTTCTTTGAGCATTTCTTTTGCAAAATCAATTTTTTGATGTTTTTCTTGAATTAACATCAAAAGAGAGAGCAAAATATTCACTTGTCCTGCATATTTTTTCGATTTTTCTAAAGTATCCAACAGGGCATAAAAGGCACTTTCGGATTGAAAATCCTTCGAAAGTCGAACATAATTTTCTTTTTTCGGTTTATAGGGATTTTGAATCTCTTCATCTGTTGCGATGACCGACTTTTCGACTAAAGATTTAATAATATTGATCACCTTTTGGATCCCCAGGAGTTGTTCTACCTGCGCAATGGTCATGAGATGGTGATAAAAGAGAGCTTCAACCACTTTGATCTCTTTATCATTAAGACCGGTAACATCTCCTTCAAATGTCGGATGAATAGTAATATGAGTTTCACTGGTCAATTTGAGGGCAGACGGGAGAGATGCTGCCATCACTTCACCAAGCTGGCACATATAATACTCGGCAAGCCATTTCCAGAAACGGAACTGTAAATCAGTAATAACAGGATCGTTATCAATAGTATCAATAATATATTTAGCATTCCCTGCTACCGGAGGACGAGTATGTACTTCTACCACCAATCCCGAATAGAGTTTGCTTTTTCCAAAAGGGACAATAACCCTGATACCAAAAGAGAGATTACGTTCAAATTCATGTGGAACGCGATACGTAAAGAGCTTAGGCAGCGGTAGAGGCAATAAAACATCTACAAATCGGGTAACGCGCTCCATGTGTAGGAATCTTATTTGGTCAGCATGAACTCAATCAACTCCAACACTTTGTTTGAATAGCCCATTTCATTGTCATACCAAGAGACTAATTTTACAAAATTAGGATTCAGCATAATACCGGCATTAGCATCAAAGATAGAAGCGTGTGGATCTCCTACAAAGTCGGAAGAAACTACGGCATCTTCAGTATAGCCTAAAATACCTTTCATTTCATTTTCGGATGCTTTTTTCATTACGGCTTTAATCTCTTCGTAGGTAGTAGCTTTTTCCAAACGGCAGGTTAAATCAACTACAGACACGTCTAATGTAGGTACTCTAAACGACATACCGGTTAATTTACCTTTAAGGTCTGGAATCACTTTAGTAACAGCTTTAGCGGCACCCGTAGAAGAAGGGATAATATTGCCTGCAGCTGCTCTTCCGCCACGCCAATCTTTCTTAGAAGGACCGTCAACGGTCTTTTGTGTTGCGGTAGTAGCATGTACTGTAGTCATTAAGCCTTCTACAAGTCCAAAATGATCATGGATCACTTTTACTAACGGAGCCAAGCAGTTGGTGGTACAAGAGGCGTTGGAGACGATCGTTTCACCGGCATATTTTGTATGGTTAACTCCCATAACAAACATAGGTGTGTCGTCTTTTGAAGGGGCTGAAAGCACTACTCTTTTGGCACCGGCTTGAAGGTGTTTAGAGGCTGTTTCTTGAGTTAAGAAAAGTCCGGTTGACTCTACAACGTATTCTACGCCTACTTCATCCCATTTCAAATTAGCAGGATCTGTTTCGGCAGTAACTCTAATTGTATTCCCATTAACGATCAATTGTCCATCTTTGACTTCTATAGTTCCTTTAAATTGTCCGTGAACGGTATCATAGCGCAGCATGTATGCCATATATTCAACGTCCAGGAGGTCATTGATAGCCACAACTTGTAAGTTTTTTTTTTCTAAAGAAGCTCTAAAAACCAATCTTCCGATTCTTCCGAATCCATTAATTCCAATTCTTGTCATAATAAAAATTTTTTGTGTTTAATTTTATAAATAATCTCACTTTAACTCTGCAAAGGTACATTAATTTTTTATCATAACAAAATAAAAATAAAAATAAGTATAGCATTATGGAAGTTCTGAAATATCTATCTCTATCAAGCTCTTGTCTTGAAGATCGTAAATCTTCTCTTTGATTAAAATAGCATTACGCGAAAGCATCAGTTCTACGACTATTTTATTTTCTTGACTGACAATGACGATCTTACCATTTGTTCTTGATAGAGAATATTGCTCTGTAGTTGGTTTAAGATAAAAAAAAATGTCCGACTCTAAGATTTCTAAAATTGCCAAATTTTTATCCAAAGTAATCACTTTATCAGGATAAGAATAGACATAAGATGTAGCAGTATCTAATTGGTTTCGTTGGTTATAGGAAATATGAAATAAAAATAAATAATCTGTTTTGATAAAATATTTCAATTCACTATCTTCGTCAATATCAAACGTTTTTCGTAAATTCAAAGAACCCTCTTTTAATGAATAATCTGAAATTTGGTTATTCATTAATATTTGTAAATGATCAAAAAATGTAGCAACATAAAAAGTTAAAATAAGAATTGCCAAAAAAATTTCATAATACGTCTGCAACTATTTCTGCAACAGATTTAACCTCAATGTGGAGATCGTAAGTATGATTTAGTTGCACCAGTTGGTCAATACAATTATGACAAGTCGTAATTACAACATTTGCTCCCGTGGCTCTGATTTGGTCTGCTTTCATTTTTCCGGCTAATATGCGGCGGTCGTTGTACTCGCCCATCGCCAACAAACCTCCACCACCACCGCAACAGAAATTGTCAATACCTGTAGGAGTCATTTCTACCACATTTTTTACAATACTCTTGACCACAAAACGAAAAATATCGAATAAACCTCCATTTCTACTGATATTACATGGGTCATGAATGGTATAAACTTTATTGTTGTCTATAGGGTTAACTTTTATTTTTCCGGATTTCAAGAGATGAGCAATGAGTTCTAACATCGTAAGAATTTCAAAATCAGGTTTTTGTTTGAGAATATTAGGAGCTTCCCATCGGAGTGTCCTGCTACCGTGTCCACACTCCCCTAAAACTAATGTCTTAGCTTTTAAGTGAGTTACCTCATCATAAATTTTGGCAGCAATTTCTCCTGTTATTTTATTATCTCCTGAAAAATATCCATAATTGGTGATGTCATATTTTTGGGTAGAGAGTGTCCATTTAGCATGAGCAGCATAGAAAATTTTAGCGACAGCTGCAATCGAAAGGGGATAAAATTTCACTTCCCGTGGATTTAAAGTGTAAAAATAGTCGCAATCTAATTTATCTATAGGAATAGTAAAATCAGTGCCCATCTCATCTTGCGACTCCTCTTGCATCCATTCAACTGTATCCACAAAATCTTCTTCAGTGAGAGCCATATTATTACCGGTAGTTAGGGTATTTTGAATAGATTGTTTTAAAGAATCTGGTACATAACCCATTGCTGCCAGCATTCTTCTACCGGTTTTCACTACGAACGGAATATCTACACCCACCGAACAATGCGTTGCACAACGTCCACACAACGTACAACTACCAAACAACAGGTCCGTCATCTCCCGAATGGTTTTTTCATCAAGTGCCTTAGCATGAACTAACTGTGGAAAAAATTTTCCTGTAAAGGTACCGTATTTCCTATATACTGAAGCCACAACATCTACTTTTTTAGAAGGCGAATAATTGAGCTTTGGTGATGCCTTATAAAAATGACAACTGGTGCAACACAAGTTACAATGGACACAACTGTTTAAAGCTGTAAGTAGTTTATTGTCTGTGTTTTGCAGAAAAATGTCTATAGCAGATTTAATGTTTTTCATATTCAATACAAAGAGGTTGCAAAGGTACATTTTTTTTAGTAACTTTTTAAATAAAAGTATAGAAGGTCTCATGGTAAACGCATATAACGCAAAAAAACAATACATAATTGAAGTTTCCTAACAATAAACAGTTTTATTTATTGTAATTAAATTAGTGCAATGAATTTTTCTTATACACCTCAAACAAAGTTATAATTTTATAAACCAAAGTAGCGGCTAATACGTCTGAGATTTTGTTATCGGGAAGTGGACACAGCTCTACAACGTCAAATCCTACTACTTTTTTAGAGGCAAAAAGTTGCTCTAAGAGCGTAATCACACTATACCAAGTGAGTCCGCCGGGAAGAGGTGTTCCGGTACCGGGAACTATGGATGGGTCAAAACCGTCTAAGTCAATGGTTAGATAGACCTGATCATCCAATCTTTCGATTACTTTTGGAATCCATGCCAAATGGTTGTGTATCTGATGTGCATAAAACACATCCTCTGCAATGAGATTGGGTTTCTCTTCAACGCAAACATTTCTGATGCCTACTTGTACGACATGAGCATACTCCTGTGCACGTCTCATGACACAAGCATGATTGTAAGGAGAGCCGTGATATTCATCTCTTAAATCGGCATGAGCATCAATTTGCAACACTGACAAGTTTTCATATTGTTCGCTCATTGCTTTAATGGCTCCGATAGAAACCGAATGTTCACCACCCAGAATAGCGGGTGTTTTTTTTAACTCTAAAAAATGTTTAATTCGCATATATACACTATTTAACATAACATTTGGAGTGGAAAAATCGTACTCAAAGGTATCCGTATAAATGCCGGCTTTATACGCTTCTATACCATAGACAGGGTCATACAATTCCAAACTATCGGAGGCATCTAACAAGGCTTGAGGACCTTTGTCGGCTCCTTTGATAAAAGTACTCGTACCATCATAACCAACAGGTAATAGTACATATTGAGCAGAATCCAACAAGGTATATTGCTCATCCATATCTAAAAAATGGTTCATCATCATATATTATTTTTGAGAAAATCTGAGCATAACAGCACAAATTAATAGGAAAACCAAATCAGGAACCCAGGCTCCAAATGCCGGAGGTAAGGTCCCTGATACTGAAAATACATCCGATACTTGCTGTAAAAAAATAAACGAAAAAGCCATGCCCATACCGATAAACAGGTGTACTCCTACGCCTCTATTGCTCTTGCGGGAAGCAACTGCTAAACCCAGCAACGACATGATGATCGTACCCAGCGGATTTGCCATACGTTTATTCTGCTCTACTACATAATATTTTACTAATGCAGATCCGTTTGCCTTCTCCTGTTTGATATATTTTTGCATCTGATTATAATTCATCGTACTGATCACTCCCTCATCTTTAGTTAAATTTAAGGGAGTCGTATTAAATACCGTATCCATTCGCTCTCCTGATTCAAAAGATTCATGGTCGGCATAAATTCGTCTTTTGGTATAGTGCTCAAGTACCCATTTTTTCGTCTCTTTATCATATCTAATGTTCTGAGCGGCAAGTTTATAAATAGTAGTAGTACTTCCCAATACTTCGTAAGTAAAATTAAAACCGGAATTTTCATCTACATTCCAATGTTCAATATAAATGTATGTATTGTACGAATTACGAAGATGAAGGTTGGAACTGGAAGAGGTGTATTTTCTAAAGTATTCATTTTTAAAGTTTTCCAACTTTTTATTAGTAGAAGGAATAATAAAATTGGACATTGCAAACGAAAAAATAGCAATCATAAACGCCCCAACGACATAAGGAACAGCCATCCGATAAAAATTAATCCCATTACTCAGAATAGACACAATCTCGTTCCGTTGAGAGAGTTGCGAGGTAAACCAAATGACACTGATAAAGGTAAACAGTGGAATGAAAAGATTGGCAAAATAGGGGATAAAATTAGCATAATAACCAAAAATAATCCTACTTGCCGGAATTTTATTATCTAAAAAGCGCTGAATATTCTCCGATAAGTCAAAAACTACAATGATCACCATCAAGAGAGAGAGTGCAAAGAAAAAAGAAAAAATAAACTTCTTTAGAATATAGGTATCTAAAATATTCCAACTTGTTTTTTTTTTAATATTCTTAAAATCAATCATTTTAGCTATTTTTCTTTTTTATAAAATAGGACTTAAAATAATTGACATGCCAAAAAATGTGAAAAAAGCAAATGACGGTCATCGCGATTCCAAAATCTACATGATATTTCATAAGCAGCATATAACTGGACGGAATAGATTGCACATTGACCATAATCGCTAAAATAACCCCTAAAATAGCTGATACTAAAAAGGTAATCCCCAACAGTAAATTCCATATTTTGCGGTGGGTAACTTTTTTATACAATTTAATTTTCACTAAAGCAATTGAGATGACATAAAGAATCAATAAGCCGAAGATGATCGGGACGATGATATAGGGCTTTTGAGGAGGAGCAGAAGGTTCGGTTTCGGCAGGGGTCATAGAAGTTGGACTTTCTTGAATATCAGTAGTCATAGTAGGAGTTTCAGGTTCTGTAGGGCTATTTTTTTGTGCTGGAACGGCGGTAGTTTCTAAGGAAGTTTTTTTAGGTTTAACACTATCTTTTTTAGCAACTGTCGGTTCTATTTTAATGATTTCCTCTATTTTTTTCTCCGGTTCCGCCGGTTTCACGCCGAGGTCGCACATCTTATCGCCATCAGCATCTTTATAAAGTCCACAAGTGCCAGGAAAAGGACAATTGAGTTTCCGAGGGCATTCGGTTACTTGGGCAAATAGTGAAACTTGTACAAACAGAGCAATAACAATTACCAAATTTTTGATATTCATATTATTACTAAAAAAAATTAATAACTAAGGGCAGAAAATTGATTTAAAAAGCGTACATCATTTTCAAAAAGAAGACGAATATCATTGATCGAATATTTGAGCATGGTCATTCTTTCAACACCAATTCCAATAGCATATCCGGTATATTTAGTACTGTCGATACCGCAGTTTTCGAGCACATTAGGGTGTACCATTCCACAACCTAAAATCTCTACCCAACCGGTCTGTTTACAGAGGTTGCAACCTTCCCCTTTACAAATATTACAAGAGATGTCCATCTCTGCAGAAGGTTCTGTAAATGGGAAAAATGAGGGACGTAACCTGATTTTAGTTTCATTTCCAAAGATTTCGCGTGCAAAATAGAGCAAAGTCTGTTTCATATCTGCAAAAGAGACCTTCTCGGCTACGTAAAGTGTTTCTACTTGGTGGAAAAAACAGTGAGAACGAGCAGTAATGACCTCATTTCTATAAACTCTTCCTGGACAGATAATTCTGATGGGCGGTTTTGTGCTCTCCATCATGCGAACTTGCATGGAGGAGGTATGAGTACGCAGCAGAATGTCAGGATGCAACTCAATAAAGAAAGTATCTTGCATGTCTCTTGCAGGATGCTCTTCAGGGAAATTTAAAGCTGTAAAAACATGATCATCATCTTCAATTTCAGGTCCATCCACAATCTCAAAACCAATAGATTCAAAAACGGAACAGATCTCATTCATCATTACCGACACAGGATGCAAAGCACCGGTTCGTACTGCTGATGCAGGGCGTGTAACGTCTTGTTCTGTAATATGATCTATGGTAGCACTTTCGATTTTGGTTTTATATTCGTCATAGTAATTTTGGGCAAATTGTTTCAACTCATTGACCTGTTGACCAAACAATTTTCTTTGTGCTACTTCTACATTTTTAATCGTTCCCAGAAGGAGTTGTAATTCACTTTTTTTGCTCAGAAATTGAAGTCTAAAATCTTCTAAATGGGAAAGATTTTCTATTGGAAAAGCTACTATTTCTGCTCTGATTTTTTCAGTTACCGTCATTTTTTTAATCAACATTAAGGAAGTAAATTATTCAATAATAGTAGCTTCTAAGATTTTAATATCTGTAGAAGGTCTATCTCTGTTGTCTTTAGGTTGAGCTGCAATTTTATCCACGATATCCATTCCTTCAATGACTTCACCAAAAACGGTATAAGCGCCATCCAAATGTGGAGCACCACCGATGGTAGCATAGATATTCTTTTGGTCGGCATTCATTGGATAACCTGATGCGCTCATTCTTTCCAATTGTTCGTATGGAAATTGTTTGCCATCCACAATATAGAATTGAGAACCCGAAGACTCTTTTTTAGGGTTTACATTATCACCCATACGGGCAGCAGCGACGGCACCTCTTTTGTGGAATAATCCCGACACAAATTCTGCCGGAATGGTATAACCGGGACCTCCATTGCCCAGCATTTGAGCTTTTGGAGCTTTTTTAGAGTCAGGGTCTCCTGTTTGAATCATAAAACCTTGAATAATTCTATGAAACAGAACACCATCATAAAATTTGTTGTTTACTAATTTAATAAAATTATCTCTATGAAGAGGTGTTTCGTTGTAGAGGGCAATTTTAATATCCCCTAAAGAAGTTTTGATTAATACTTTAGTCATAGCGTTAAATTTGTCTTGTTTTTCTTGAGCAGCTTTTTCTGTTTTTTCGCGTTTTACGTCTGTTTTTTTAGCTTTAGTATCTTTGTTTTGAGCAGAGCAAGATCCTAACAAAGAGACAGTTAAAGTTGCAATAATAAATAATTTAGTCCATTTCATAAAAAATATTTTAAAAAAAATTATACATCAAAAGAAACTGCCAATCGGTTTTTCAGTATCAAAAAACTGATTGGGAACCTTTTTTTTGTGGAGCCGGCGGGAGTCGAACCCGCGTCCAAACCTATTGCAAAGATGCTTTCTACATGCGTAGTCTAAGTTTACTTGTCGGCAGACGGCAGGTACTTGACAAACCAACCGGTAGCTTAACCTCTAAAAATTCGCTTACACAATGAGGCAGTGTGCTCGCTATCCAATCATTTATGATGCCTCAAATCGAACGCCGATTGGCGAAGCTTTCGGAGAGACATCCGATGCTATAGTCCTTGACCATGCTTCGGAGCTTCTACAGCTTACGCTGCAAAAGCAAAAGAATTGTTGCCGTTTATGGGCGATGAGAGTTAGCTTTTAACGGAACCGTCTCACAACATCCGGCATGCTTACAAATCCACACACAAGCTGTCAAAACCAAACGACCCCCTGTCATGTCGAAACAATTTGCAAATTTACAAAAAAAAAATCAATTTTAAACGTTTATAAAAAAAATCCAAACCCATTTTGAGTTTGGAACTTTTTTTGCTTGCAAGAAGAATTAAAATTATTTTACTTCTACTTCAGCACCAGCTTCTTCCAAAGATTTTCTTAAGCCTTCAGCTTCGTCTTTAGAAACGCCTTCTTTAATCGGTTTTGGAGCGGAATCAACTAATTCTTTAGCTTCTTTAAGACCGAGTGAGGTTAATTCTTTTACTAATTTAACAACAGCTAATTTTTGTGCGCCTGCTGCTTTAAGAATAACATCAAAAGATGTTTGTTCTTCTGCTTCCGGAGCTGCTGCTGCTGGACCTGCTGCTACTGCTACCGCTGCTGCTGCTGGTTCGATACCATACTCGTCTTTTAATATTTGAGCTAATTCATTAACTTCTTTAACGGTTAGATTAACTAATTGTTCTGCAAATGTTTTCAAATCTGCCATAATTTTATGTTTTTAATGGTTAATTACTAAATTTGTTTAATTGTTTGTTTTGTTTGTTTGTTTTGTTTATTGATAAAATTAATTATCTTTCTGACAGGGTCTTCACGATGCCTGCCAATTTTCCGCCACCTGATTGTAAAGCAGAGATAACATTTTTTGCCGGTGATTGCAATAAAGCAACGAGATCGCCAATTTGTTCTTCTCTTGATTTTACATTACAGAGAGCATCTAATAATTCATCTCCAAAGTAGGTTGCTTCTTCAATAAAAGCTGCTTTCAAGATCGGTTTTGCATTTTTTGCACGAAATTCTTTAATCAAACGTGCAGGTACATTACCGTTATGTGAAAACATAATTGAAGTACTACCTTTAAGGGCGGGATAAATTTCTGAATAGTCATGTTCTGCCGCATCCATAGCGCGTTTTAAAAGGGTATTTTTTACCACTTTTAACTTCACTTCTTTACGGAAACAAGTTCTACGTAACTGATTAACAGTTTCTACAGTAAAGCCTGAAATATCGGTTACATAAACATGTTCATATTCAGCTAAATCTTTTACCAATTCATCAATAATTTGACCTTTTTGATCTATTTTCATTTTAGTTTAGCTTTTTTTTTAGGTTTATACTGTAACTGATTTAACGTCCACTTGCACTCCTGGACTCATCGTACTGGAGAGATAGACACTTTTAATGTATGTTCCTTTAGCTGCAGTAGGTTTTAATTTGATGATTGTTGACATAATTTCTCTGACATTATCCGAAAGTTGGTCATTAGTAAAGTTTACTTTACCAATACCGGAATGGATAATACCATATTTATCAACTTTAAAATCGATTTTACCTGCTTTCACATCAGAAACGGCTTTACCTACGTCCATGGTAACGGTTCCGGCTTTAGGATTTGGCATTAAGCCACGAGGTCCTAAAATTTTTCCGAGCGCACCAATTTTCGGCATGACACTTGGCATAGTAATGATGACGTCTATATCGTTGATCATTTCTCCTTTTTTGAGTTTGTCAATGTATTCGTCTAATCCTACATAGTCAGCGCCCGCTGCTTTTGCTTCATCTTCTTTATCAGGAGTACAGAGTGCAAGAACTCTTACTACTTTACCGGTACCGTGTGGGAGGGTAACAATACCCCTTACCATTTGATTCGCTTTACGTGGGTCAACACCCAATCGTACATCGATATCAAATGACGCACTGAATTTGGTAAATGTAACGTCTTTTACAACCTGAACAGCTTCCGACAAAGAATAAACTTTGTTTTTATCAAACTTAGCAAAAGCTTCTTTGCGTTTTTTTGATATTTTTGCCATGTGATTTTTTTGTTAAACTTAGGTTAATAAAATTAATTTTCAAAAGGATTTGAGCCGCCTTGAACTGTGATACCCATACTTCTTGCAGTTCCTGCTACCATTGACATGGCAGATTCTACTTCAAAACAGTTAAGGTCAGTCATTTTAGCTTCAGCTATCTCACGCACTTGGTCCCAGCTAACATTGGCTACCTTGTTACGGTTAGGCTCTTTTGACCCTTTTTGAATTTTTGTGGCACCCATTAACTGAATCGCCACAGGAGGCGTTTTTGTGATAAAATCAAATGATTTATCTTTGTAAACAGTGATAACTACCGGTATAATCTTCCCAACGGAATCCTGAGTACGGGCGTTAAATTGCTTGCAAAACTCCATGATATTCACACCTTTAGCACCTAATGCAGGTCCTACCGGTGGAGATGGATTCGCAGCTCCTCCTTTGATTTGTAACTTAATAAGTCCAGCTACTTCTTTTGCCATTTTTTTTAAGTGATTTTTAATTGTGTAACATTATTTTGTTGACTTCTTATATTTTTTCAACTTGCATGAAACTGAGTTCGAGAGGGGTAACACGCCCAAAGATCTTCATCATAATTTTTAATCTTTTCTTTTCGGTGTCTATTTCTTCGATCACACCGGTGAAAGAGTTGAAAGGTCCATCAATAACTTTAATTTCTTCACCAACGATAAATGGATGTGTAAAGGATTCATCTTGTTCCAACAGCTCATCTACTTTTCCTAACATTCTGGATACCTCTATCGGTCGCAACGGGATGGGAATGTCAGTCTTGCGTTTACATCCTACAAAACCTAATACCCCCGGAATGTTTAACAATACATTTTGTACATCTCCAAACATAGCAGCTTCCACAAAGATATATCCCGGAAAGAAACTTCTCTCCTTACTTACTTTTTTACCATTTCTAATTTGATAAAATTTTTCCGTAGGGATTAAAACTCTCGAAACATAATCCTTGACAGAAGAGACTATAATCTCTCCTTCAATGTTTTGCTTAACTTTCTTCTCAGTTCCTGCTACAGCCCTGATTACATACCATCTTTTCTCCGGTTCAGCCATAATTAATTTTATTGACAGAATAAAAAATCAACTAATATTTTCATAAAACTAAGATGCTCCATTAAAAGAACATCATATGCATTGCGGAATTAAATACAAAGTCCATCAGTAACACGATAAATATCATGATTAGGGAAGCAATGGATACTTTGATTACACTGTCTTGCAATTGAGAAAATGTCGGCCACGTAACTTTATGTACCAACTCATCATAACATCCTTTAATGTAATTAATTATCTTCATCTTATTAAATATTATTCTTTATCTATTATTTTTATTTTTATTTCTGTTTTTCTAATAATCTACATTTTTTAATCTCCTCAAAATACAAATTCACCCGTTGTTTTGTAATATTTTCACAAAATTATTCCACAGCCACTCTCTTTTTTTGCAATCCTATTGGATTGTTGCAAATGTATATCTACTTATTTTACAATAAATTGACAGTCAAAAAACCCCGTTTTTCCAACGGCAACCTATTATATTTTAAAAAGTCGGCAAATATACAAAAAAAAAATGTAATAAATTGATTGTTGATAACTTTGGTTAATTCTTTTTTTGCAGTGCTATGAAAAATAATTAGCTATTCGATAGAGAGCAAAATCTTTGTCTCTTACCCCGTAATTATTAGAAATAAACCTTTCAATTTTCCCATTTAATCG
>JAITTF010000275.1 GCA_031287215.1 Bacteroidales bacterium | reverse complement strand
ATCTATATTTTCACAAACCTTAAACCCGACTTTTCATAATGATAAAAATGAGTATCACCGGAGATAAGAGTACGATTAGTGGCTATTGCAGTAGCAATGATGTTTCTATCGGTAGGATCGGTGTGAATTTCATAGAAAGGGAGTTTAAAAAGGCAATCAACTTCATATTCATCAAATTTAAGGATTGTAATGTTTCCTTTATTCAAGACCTGTGCCAATTTATCAGCATCAATTTGCATCTTTATTTTACCACTTTGTACCAAATAGATAAACTCTTTAATAGAATCTATAGAAATAGCAAAATCATTGATATAATATTCAATTTCTTCCTTAAAAGGTCGCATTCTTTTATCGGCTTCAAGATACCAAATAAGTGCACATGTATCAATCAAATAGCGTTTCATTATCCTAAATTGAATATAGAATCATCATATTTAAGTTTACCCTTCCAAATACCCCATAAACCTCTCTTCTTTACAGGCTTTTTAGCTCCTTCTTCAGGTTCGTAAACCTTCTTTTTTTCTGTTTTTTCCATAGCGTAATTTTTATGCAAAAATACAAAAAAAAGAACAAATAAACAGGATAGCAAATCAATAACTAACTAATAAATAAAATCATACATGGGATTGTAGCGGAACGGATTCAGAACAAAACAACCCGCAAAAAAAGCAAATAAAATAATAACTAATTATGAAACAATACAATAACAAAAATTTTTTCACTTTTGAAATTCGTGGGTTCGATTCCCACTGGTCGCCCAACTTTCCCCTAAGTTTTCTATAATATCAGAGGCAATAAGGCTTTCAGTGGATTGCTGCTGGCCGATGGCAATATCTCCTGCTAAGCCGTGAATGTAAACCCCTAATATAGCCGCCATTTCAGGAGCATAACCCCTTGCTAATAGTGCCAACAAAATGCCGGTCAATACATCGCCGCTGCCTGCCGTTGCCATGCCAGGATTGCCGGTAGTATTGACAAACAACTTGCCGTCAGGCATGGCAATCATGCTGTTTGCCCCTTTCAAAATTACTACTAATTGATGTTGCTGCGCAAATTTACACAATCTATCCATTCGCTCAAAATCATTGGCGGATTTTCCTGCAAGTCGCTCAAATTCTTTGAAATGAGGGGTCAATATAGAGTTTTCCGGTAAAAAAGAAATCCACGTTTTGTTGTCTCCTAAAATATTCAAGGCATCAGCATCGAGAATCATGGGAGAATGAAGTTCATCAATGAGATTACTTAGTGCGGCACTGGTAATGGGATTTTTGCCTATGCCGGGACCAATGGCAATAGCATTTATACTCGGAAAATGCTCTAAATCAATACCGGAGAAGCAAAAGTTGTTTTTATCTCGACTGAGAATGACTTCAGGGATTGCAAAAGGAACAAAAGTCGCTAAACTATCAGGAATATGCAAAGTTACCTTCCCGATACCACTCCTCAAAGCACTTTTAGCAGCCAGCAACGCCGCACCGGGCATGTTGCGATTGCCGGCAATCAGCAGTCCATGTCCATTGCTCCCTTTGTGGGCAAATTTGGAAATAGCTTGAATGATTTTTGAAATTATAGTGCTGTTAACTAATATTTTATCAGATACAAAATCAGAAGGCAAGTCCATGCCAATATCTAAAACTATCGCGGTGCCTACCCTTATTTCATTTTCAGGCATTAAAAATGCCTGCTTCATGTACTGAAAAGTATAGGTTTTAAAAGCTTGAATACAAGGATGTTGCTTAGAAGTATGTTGGTCGGCAAACAGCCCTGAAGGAGTGTCAACCGCAAAAATGGGCAATAACCACGAATTGACTTTCATGACTATGTTGGCATAATAACCGGTTAATGGTTTGGAAAGTCCAATGCCAAACAGAGCATCTATCACTATGGTAGAAGGCGTAAGCAAAATAGAATCTAATTCCTTTTCAGACTTTACCTTAATAATGGACAGTTTCTCAAGCGTGAATTCCGATAATCGGGTTCTATTGATTTGATTTTCGTAAGAAATCTTCCCGGAACCATAACATAAACAGACTGTTACTATATGTCCTGTCTCTGCCAGCAAACGAGCAATGACTAAGCCATCGCCACCATTATTCCCGGAACCACATAAAACAACGTATTGGTTTTCGGTGCTCAGTCCGTTATATTGAAGCAAATTTTCAGTAAAAACCGTGCCTGCCCGTTCCATCAAATCTACAGAAGAGATAGGTTCATTTGCCATCGTAAATGCTTCTGCGGCTCTAATTTCAGAAACTGATAAGATCATTTTAACGAAGTCTATCTGCTGCTTTGATCATCTTCTCATCCTTTTTGATTGCCTTATTAGCAAAGAAAAGTCCACCAGCTGTTAAGATCATGAATAGTAAAATCCAATAGTTGTAATCTATAGCTCCTTTTGCGATGCCAAATTTATTGGGAATTAAATAATCAGGATAAACAAATAGCATTAGAGCAATAGTAATCAAGAAAATAAACATGTTGATATAAGCAAAACGAACTTGTTTAGCTCTATTTTTATAATAAAAGATAGCGATAATAGAGAAAATAGCGTTTATAGCCAACAGGATGCCTATATAAAAAGTAGTCATCACAATTCCCGATTCGGCAGTAATATCTTTAATAAAAAAGGCTTTAAAAACAAATCTACCCTGTTCGGTATCAAAAGTCCCTATAGGGATAAACAACAGAAAAATGCACGCAATGGCGGCAATAAGCAAATAAACGGATTGAATTCTTTGTATCATAATATTTTAAATTTCAGATAATTAATTTAATTTTTCAGTAATTTTTTCAACCTGCAAAGGTACAAAAAAAAAACGAGGCTACTGCCCCGTCTTAAATGTTTTCACAACGGAATAATCCTTATTGTGAATTGCTTTAAATTTTGTGCTGCAAAAATACACTTTTTTTTGATACAAAATATCAGTTGTTGACTTATATTCACTTCTAAAAATCCATACATCTAATAATCAATAATATACAATCCGATTGAACTACTATTCAGAAAACTGTTAAAAATTGCTAAAAATATTTATATTGTTGTGATATTCAAATGATTGTGTGTGTGTTTGCAAGTATTTATTAAAATTTCAAAAGAACACCAAAATGAAGAATAAAAAAGATATAAAAGCATAGGTAAAATCAATTTATTCGACAAAGAAGAAGATCAATAAACTGTCCAAAATTGGAAATCCGCTGGAGAAGCTACATAAAGTGATAGACTTTGAAATATTTAGATTTCTATTGGAAGATCCTATACTTTAATCAAGAAAAACTTTTCGATCATTTTCGTCAAGTCATTGATAATTTGAAATTTATTGTGAATGGGGGCAAAATCATTGATGCCAGTTTTGCCGAAGTTCCTCGTCAACGCAATACAAAAGAAGAGAATGAACAGATTAAGGCAGGTAATGGATAATGTATATAAATAGATGAAATTTGTTATAAATAAATGATTTTTTAATCACAGTAAATCATATTTTATCTATTCTTGCAGATAGTTTTTTTGCCAAATTTTAAAGCACTTCGGTTAGGTAGAAAAAAATAAAAAATTAAGAGGTGCCGATTAAAAAAAAATTGTATATTTGTGCCTCAAAATAAGAAGAACATCACTTCATT
>JAITTF010000271.1 GCA_031287215.1 Bacteroidales bacterium | reverse complement strand
CCAAAAACCCGCTCCCTGCTGAATATGCTCGTTATGGCTCTTTTGACCAATTAGACGAAAATAATATCGTGCAATTAAATGAATTGATTACCTCCTTAGCTGCTACTAAAAATGAACTCGGTTCCGTTGCCCAAAAAATTGGTGATTTTTATAATACAGGTATGGATACCGTAAAAATTGAACAACAAGGTGCTGCTCCTATTGCTCAAGAACTTAAAGAGGTATTTGCTTTAAAAAACAAGAGTGAATTGACCGGCTATATCACAAAGAAAGGATTAGAAGGAAGTTCCATTTTCTTCGGAATTTTTGGCGAAGCTGACCCTCAAGATAGTAAAATGACTATTGCATGGGTGTATCAAACCGGCCTTGGCATCGGCGATAGAGATTATTATCTGCTCCCTGAAATGAGTGTCTATAGAGATGGATACGTGAAATTGTTGACTACCATGTTCCAAATCTCAGGATATGCTAACATAGCAGGATTTGCAGGAAAAGAAAATGAAATGGCAACCAAAGTTTTAGCTTTTGAAACTGAATTGGCCAAAATATTTATGGATAAAAATATACTCAGAGATCCTCAAATTCAAAACAACATTACCTCTATCGAAGATTTCCAAAAATTACTTCCTATCATTGATGTGAAAAAATATTTAAGCGGCTTGGGTCTAGGTTCGTTAAAAACTGTAAATTTAGCAACATTACAATACATCAAAGGACTTAATCAGGTGCTTACCAATGTGGATATCAATGTGCTGAAAGCCTATCTTGCTTGGGATGTAATCTCCTCTGCTGCCCCTTATTTAAGTGATAGTTTTGTTACCACCAGTTTTGACTTCTACGGACGTGTCCTTTCTGGAAAAGAAGAACAACAACCCAGATGGAAAAGAGTGGTCAATACCGTTGATGGCTCTTTAGGTGAAGCTGTAGGAAAAATGTATGTAGAAAAATATTTTCCTGCTGATGCTAAAGAGAGAATGTTAACTTTAGTACATAATCTTTCTGATGCTCTGAAAGATAGAATTAATGGAAATACCTGGATGACCCAAGAAACAAAAGTAAAAGCAATAGAGAAATTAGATGCTTTTCATGTAAAAATCGGTTATCCTGAAAAATGGAGAGATTATAGCAAATTAGAAATTAAAAACGACAGCTATTATACTAATATTCAACGTGCCTCTAAATTTGAAACTGCTTACACTCTTTCCAAAATAGGGCAACCCGTTGATCCTGAAGAATGGCAGATGACACCTCAAACCGTTAATGCTTACTATAATCCTACTACCAACGAAATTTGTTTCCCTGCCGGCATTCTACAACCTCCATTTTTTGACAAAAATGCTGATGATGCCGTTAATTATGGTGCTATCGGTGTAGTCATTGGACATGAAATGTCGCACGGCTTTGATGATCAAGGTCGCCAATATGATAAAGACGGGAATCTTAAAGATTGGTGGAATGAAGATGACGCTAAGAGTTTTGACGTAAGAAAAAAAGTACTGGTAGATTGGTTTGATAATATTGTCGTTCTCCAAAATGATGAACAAACATTAAAAGGAAACGGCACCTTCACACTCGGTGAAAATATTGCAGATAATGGTGGTTTAAATATCTCATACTTATCACTTCAAAAAGCCAAAAAAAGCGGCAATATCAAAGGTAAAATGGACGGATATACTCCTGAACAACGTTTCTTCTTAGCTTATGCTTTAGTTTGGGCTGCTAATATCAGAGATGCAGAAATCGTTAGACGTACCAAATCTGACCCTCATTCACTCGGCAAATGGCGCGTGAATGGTACACTTCCTCATATTGGACCTTTCTATGATGCATTTAATGTAAAAGAAGGCAATAATATGTACTTAGCACCTGAAAATCGAGCTGAAATTTGGTAATCTAAAAAAAAACTTAATATGACAAAAATTGCTGTAATTGCTTTTGGAGGAAACGCTCTATTGAGAGCAAAACAAAAAGGAACCTACGAAGAACAAATCGCTAACGTTACTCAAACGTGCCAATCACTCCTCAATTTGGTAAAACAGGGTTATAATATCGTCATTGGACATGGTAACGGACCTCAAGTAGGTAATGTAATGCTTCAACATGAAGCCGGGCTACAAATGTATGACATTGAACGTCAGCCACTTGATTTATGCGTCGCTGAAACTCAAGGCTCTATTGCCTATCTTATAGAACAAAGTTTACATAATATTTTTGTAAAAGAACAGATCCCTAAAAAAGTGGTTTCCATGATCACTCAAGTATTGGTAAACAAAGACGACCCTATGATGTCTAACCCTACGAAACCGGTAGGACCTTACTATTCGGAAGAGGAGGTGGAAGAGCAGAAACTCCAAGACGGATGTACCTATAAAGCAGATCCGAAAGGTAACGGTTGGCGCAAAGTAGTCCCATCCCCCACACCTATTGTCATCAATAATATCGAATTGGTAAAACAGTTGGCATTGGATGGCTATGTGGTCATAACTGTAGGTGGCGGCGGTATTTCGGTCGTTAAGGATGAACAAGGCATTTTAAGAGGCATTGAAGCCGTTATTGATAAGGATTTAGCCTCTGCACTTGCCGCTGTTCAGATCGGTGCTGAACTGTTTTATATCCTCACGGATGTCCCTAAAGTATATATCAATTTTAAGAAACCTAACGAACAGGCTTTAGATGTATTAACGGTCTCTCAGGCAAAAGTCTATTTAGCTGAAGACCAATTTACCGAAGGATCTATGGCACCCAAAATAAGGGCGGCATTGTATTTTGTGGAACATGGCGGGAAAGAGTGCATTATCACTGAAGCAGGACTCTTAGGCAATCCCGCAGGAGGTACAAGAATTGTGGAAGGGTAATTTTTTTATAGCATTTTTACAAATACATCATCCTGTAATATCTCAAAAAAATACAACAATTTCGAGAAATTGTTGTATTTTTTTTTATTTTTTCGCCAAAAAAAACGTCTTTATATCACGAGTATAAAAAATATTTTTTATAACACACTCTATTACAATAAGATATTTTTCTATATAGTCGTTGTTTTTTAAAGAAAAAATTGTACCTTTGCGCCGTTAAAAAAGCCGCGTTCGTCTAGTCGGCCTAGGACGCCAGGTTTTCATCCTGGAAATCAGGGGTTCGAATCCCCTACGCGGTACCAATGAAGAGACCTATTACGATGGTCTCTTTTTTATTGTATTTTTGATCATGGCAGGCATCTATATTCACTTTCCATTCTGTAATTCTAAATGTATTTATTGCAACTTCTATTCGGTAGTAAACAGTAAAGAAATTGACAACTATTTATCTGCTTTAACAAAAGAAATCACCTCACATCAGGTGCTTCAAAATAAGCTTCCCATTGAAACACTCTATTTTGGTGGAGGGACTCCTTCACTCATTAGCCCCAAAAAGTTTATTCCTATCATAGATGCTATTGATAAGACCTTTGGATTGCAAAACCTTCAAGAATTTACTTTTGAAGCAAACCCGGAACAGCTATCATTGGATTATCTTTTTCAGCTGAAGAGGATGGGTGTTAATAGATTAAGTATTGGTGTACAATCTTTTGACGACAACATTTTGTCATTTATGAATCGTAAGCATTCCGCTATACAAGCAATAAAAGCAATTGAAAATGCGGTAAATGCTGATTTTACAAATATTTCAATAGATTTAATTTATGGTATTGCTGAAAGAGACCGAAAAAAATGGGGAAAAGAGCTATTAACTTCATTTTCGTTCCCGATTACACATCTATCAGCTTATGCTCTCACGGTTGAGGAAAATACTATTTTGTATAAAAAAATAAAATCGAAAAAAATTCATTCAATCTCAGAAAACAAAGCCATTGATGATTATCATTTACTCATTCAAATAGCCCAACAACAACAATTTGAACATTACGAGATTTCTAATTTTTCAAAAAAAGGATTCCACTCCAAACACAATACTGCTTATTGGCATAATATCCCATACTATGGTTTTGGTGCTGCAGCTCATTCTTATTTCGGAAAAATCAGACAATGGAATATTGCTAACCTCACATCATACATGAAAGGAGTGAAAGATGACAACTTAGCTGCTGAAAAAGAAAGTTTGACTGACAATGATATTTTTAATGAATATTTGTTATTGGGGTTACGCACAAAATCAGGTATAGACCTAAAATATATAGAAAAAAAATATAACATCCAAAGAGTAGAAAGAATATTACAAACCATCAATAAATGTAGTAAAACGCTCTTTCAGATCACAGATAACCGGTTAACACTATCTGAAGAAGGATTCCTATGGGCTGACTATTTTGCTCAACAACTTTTTATCTGAAAAAAAATGGCAATTCAAGCATATCCTTCAAAAATAAAAATAAAAAAATAAAAATAGATATCAATATTAAAAAAATAGTTGTATCTTTGCAGCCCTTAAAAAAAGGTCATAAAATTAAGAATTTTAAAAGAAAAATAAGATGTCACGAGTTTGCCAAATTACTGGAAAAAAAGCAATTACAGGTAACAATGTTTCTCACTCTAACATAAAGACGAGAAGAAAATTTAATCCTAATTTACATACAAAACGTTTTTTTGTTCCCGAACTTGAAGAATGGGTAGTATTAAAAGTATCTGCTTCCGGATTACGAAACATCAATAAAAATGGTATTTGGAATAGCATTGTTAATGCAAGCCAAAAAGGATACATTAAATAATCGTTTCATTTATTTAATTGTTTTCATAATTAGTGTAATGCCGTTTTCTATAGATAGAAGGCGGCATTGCATTTTTTTTAATTTGCTATAGTTTTTTTTCTACTATAAAGAGGATTATTCTTTTTAAAAACGGTATCAATATTTTTTCTATCTTTGCAACTCTGAAAAAAAGTATGAAAATTAAAGAGTCTATTCAAGATAGAATCGCTGTTAAAGAGGAGATATTAAACGATAAAAAGCTGCTTACAAGCATTGAAGAAGCTGTAAACATGATCGTTGAAACACTTCGTAAAGGAGGAAAAATCCACTTCTGCGGCAATGGTGGGAGTGCTGCCGATGCGCAACATCTGGCTGCCGAACTCTCCGGAAAATTCTATTTTGACCGAGCACCCTTGAATGCTGAGGCACTGCATTGCAATAGTTCGTTCTTGACTGCCGTTGGCAACGATTATGGATATGAGTTTATTTTCTCTCGTCTTCTGGAAGGTAGCGGCAAAGAGGGTGATGTGCTCGTGGGATTATCTACTTCCGGAAATTCGGATAATATTATACAAGCCTTTGAAACTGCTAAAAAAAAGAAAATCGCAATTATTGCCTTCACAGGAGCTGCCGGAGGTAAAATGAAGGATTACGCAGATATTCTGCTCAATGTTCCCTCCACAGATACTCCCGTGATTCAGGAAAATCACACCATGATGGGACACCTTATTTGTGAAAATGTAGAATCTATTATATTTAAAAATTAATCAGTTAACAAAAAAAAATATAATTATGAATTTGAGAAAAATATTTTTACTTGGACTCTGCTGTCTATTGACAACAAGCCTCTCTTTAGCCCAAAACAGTGCCATTACACCGGAAGTGTTACAGAAAATTAAATCTTTCAACAAAGAGACCCCTGCCGACCAAGCATTAAGAAATGCCATTTTTGCCACCGACATCAACCAATTGGCTGCCGACCACATGAACATTGCCAATTTTGACACCTATTTCTCTAATAAAGTGAATGTCAAATCAGTATCTGACCAAAAATCATCAGGACGTTGTTGGCTCTTTACGGGATTAAATGTACTTCGATCTCAAATAATTGCTAAACAACATTTTAACGCAGATTTTGAACTCTCTCAAAATTACCTGTTCTTTTATGATCAATTGGAAAAAGCCAATCTTTTCCTACAAGCAATGATTGATAACAAAGATAAAACAATGGATGATAAGACTGTAGAGTGGCTCTTTAAAAATCCTATTGGTGATGGCGGACAGTTTACCGGCGTTGCCGACTTGATTACTAAATACGGCGTAGTCCCTAAAACGATCATGCCTGAAACTAACAGCAGTAATAAAACATCTCAAATGTCTAATTTACTAAGTCTTAAACTGAGAGAATTTGGTTTAGAATTGCGCAAAATGAATAATGCTAAAGATAAACAGATTGTCCAAAAAATGGAAAATAAAAAATTGGAAATGCTGGGCGAAATTTATCACATTCTAACCCTCAATCTCGGCATTCCTCCTACAACATTTACTTATACCATGAAGGAAAAAGATGGCAAACCGATCTCTTCTAAACAATATACCCCACAATCTTTCTTTAAAGAATTTTGTGATACCGATTTTGCTAATTTTGTCATGGTGATGAATGACCCCAATCGCGATTACTATAAAGTTTATGAAATTGAGTATGACCGTCATACGTATGATGGCAACAACTGGAAATATCTAAATCTTCCTATGGAAGAAATTGCAAAAATCGGAATTGCTTCCATTAAAGACAGTACCGCCATGTATTTTTCTTGTGATGTAGGTAAATTTCTTAACCGCGATAAAGGATACTTGGATGCCAATAATTTCAATTACGCTTCCCTCATGGGGACTACTTTCAATATGAACAAAAAAGAGCGTATTGCCACTTTTGCCAGCGGTTCTTCTCACGCTATGACCCTCTGTGCCGTTGACCTTGATGAAAATGGAAATCCGAAAAAATGGATGGTCGAAAACAGTTGGGGTGCCTCATACGGCTACAACGGATGCCTGATTATGACTAACGATTGGTTTAATGAATATATGTTCAGATTAGTGGCAGATAAAAAATATATTGCTGCTGACATTTTGAAATATCTGAACCAAAAACCCATCATGCTCCCACCTTGGGATCCTATGTTCATCAACGAAGAATAGGACGGATATTATTTTATGAAGAAAAATGCGTTTGTTTTTCTTACCATTTTGATGGTTATCAATCAACTGTTTAGTCAAGATAGTCTGCAAACCAAAAGATGGATTTGTCAATTAGCATCTCCCGAATTTTATGGGCGTGGATGTTCGCATTATGGAGATTCTATTGCAGCTCAGTACATTAAAGAAGAACTTATCCGATTGGATCTAAAACCATTTTTTAAAAACAACTATTTTCAAAAATATCAATTTCCTGCTTTTGCGATGGAAGGTAAGGTTGCTCTTGCTGTAAATCATCAACTGCTCAATCCATTTGACGACTATCGTATTGCGCCTTTTTCCAACGCTATATCTTCAAAAAAAATCTCCTTGCTCACCCTTGACCCTACCTGTCTGTTTAATATGGATTTGTTGAGAGATTTTACAACCAAAAATAGAAAAATATTACCCAACTCTTTTATTTACATTGATGTAGCAAATTTCAACCCGGAAAATGCAAAAGAAAAAGAATTTCTAAATCAATTGATACGCGATTGTCAACACCTTCCTCAGAATCCTTTTGGTGCTATGGGTATCATTGCCGGAGTAAAAGAGTTGCCGGCTTGGTCGCCGGGGAGAACTACTTTTGAACGAAATTTCTCTTTTATATACGTCATAGCAGATAAAATGCCAAAGAAACCGAGTAAAATTGCGTTAAATCTTACTAATACTTTCCATCTCCACCGTACCCAAAACATCATCGCCGTAATAAAAGGAACACAATATCCCGACAGCTTTATCTTACTCACTGCCCATTACGACCATATCGGTTCGATGGGTGATGAGGTGATTTTTACGGGGGCACATGATAATGCAAGTGGCACCGCAACCGTATTGAGTCTCGCAGCATACATTCGCCAACATCCGCTCCCCTACACTACCCTATTCTGTTTTTTTAGCGGTGAAGAAGCCGGATTGATGGGTTCTACCTACTTTGCCAGTAACCCTATTATAGATTTTTCAAAAATCAAATTTGCACTCAATATAGACATGGCTTGTGGTGGTGATGAAGGTATTATGGTAGTCAACAGTCAAGACGAAAAAACAAAATGGTTTTATGGTAAACTTGTTACCCTCAACGAGCAAGAACATTTTCTTCCTGCGGTAAAAAATCGTCCCAATGCTGCTAATAGCGACCACTACCCATTAAGTCAACAAGGTATTCCTGCACTATTTATCTACACTATGGGTGGCAAAACTGGAGGTTATCACAATTATACCGACCGTTGTGAAAACTGCTCGTTAGCACAATGGGAAAAGTTTTTTGGGCTCATTGTTGGGGCACTTCAACAAATAGGTAATAAGTAAAAGCTATAGGCAACAAAAGTTTTCTAAGTTTTTTTCGTTAAAAAAAAACATTATATTTGAAAAGTTTTTTCATCAGAATATAAATAGGGTCTGCTGTTAAATTCCGCATCACTTTTTCAAACAGACACGGCAGAGCCGCCCCCATACGGAGGTTCAAAGCCCTTTGGACTTACTTTTGATGACAACTTTTATCAAAATAAAATCATTAAAATTTACCTATATAATCCCACGAATAAGACTATCAAGGATACCGTTTTATGAAATTACCTGCTCTTCTTACTGTTTCACCATCTTATATGTCCCTATATATTGTTCCTGATTAGAGAATAGTTTAATAAAATAGATCCCTTGAAGCAAATCATTGACTTGAACTTGCATCTCTGAAGCATTATTTTCTACATTTTTGACCAATTTTCCGAGCATATTGTAAATTTCGGCACGTTTGATGGTACGCTCACCATTAGTCTTGATCGTAACCGATTGAGATGCCGGATTAGGATATACCACAACGTTAATATCATTAGAAGAATGAGGATTGTATATGGCTAAAGGAGTAAATGGCTGCCCTGAAGAGGTTTGCTGACGCGTAAACATGTTGATGATGCTGTCAATTTCGGCTATTCTGTCTATAGCATCGATATTATTGACCGTATCGGAGAAAATGGTGATGAAGGCAAAATCTAATTCTTGCACTGCACCGGCATTGAAGGTAAAAGGTCCACAACTTCCAATTCCTCGCCTGTCATAGGGAGGATTATTACATTCTGTTTCTGTCCATAATATGCCCGAATTGATACCATTAGTCCCAAAATTACAGGGGTCAGATAAACCCGGAAACATATAATTACATTCAGGTCCTGTAGCATGATTAGTACCAAAAGTTGGATGCCCATTGCCGCCATAATGTAAACGCATTCCATCCCTAAAAAATCCTTTTAACATTTGATAATACTCTCCTGCGAAGCTTGGATCGCCAATAACAGAATTGGCATTATTGAAATAGATAAAACCAGTAAGACCAAGCCGTTCATTATCAACAACATTATCGCCAAAGTTAGCACCATTAACCGTAAATAGATCTTGTGGAAAGCCTGTATTGAAAAATTGATCGCAATAATTGGGATTAGTAGCAAGTAAATTTTTATCATACAGCGGATTATCTCTATTGTCGGCATCCATCACTGGACCGGCAAGCAGGGTAACTAATTGCACGGGAGGATTAACTCCATAAGCCCAAGCTTGTCCATTACCATCTATTGGAGTCCCGTTATAGCCGTAATAGCTACTCCGCTGTACATCACAACCAATATAATCATCAAAGGCATAACCCAAGTCTATATCTGACCACAATCCCAGATAGACATCATGATAATTATTTGAAGAACGATTGACGAGTTTATAATTCACAAATACTGTGTTATTAAGCAACTCATCCTGAGGTGCATTAAAGCCATAAACCATGCCCTGAATTTCGACTCCCAAAGGAACACCACCACTTTCTGTATGACTTACAGCATCATTAAAAATAAAGAAAGCGGCTCTATCTCCTTTGATAAGCGGGTAATCTCCATGTTGTGGGTTATAAATGCCATCTTGATTGTTGTCGAAAAAGGGAGCCAAATAAAAGTCTTGCCCTACTGTAGTATCGCCATGAGCAGGCCAAGCCAAAATAGAAGGGGCAATTTGTGTACCGCCGGAATTAACCAAGTCAAAAATTTCCTCCCTGTCAACTACCCAAATCTTATCCCATTGCAGGACCATATCCGGTGTAGTAGCAGCATAACCCACAGACAGTGGTCCTGTGGTGTAATCCACTCCGTGTTGATTAAACCGTTCAGCAGCAAGGTGTAATTGACCATTTGCACCAAGTCCTCCTATCCAAAGATTAAAGGAAAAGAGGGTCGTTTTTTCGCTACCTTTTGGCACCTCATAACCGGCAACACCTTCACTATTAAAATGGTGACCTGTGGATCGAATATTAGCACTGACATTGTTAACATCAAAAGTGTAATGAGCAGATGGAGGATAGGTCTGACTAAAAACCCTCGCCTGCATCGTGGTTAATAATAACATCAGGAACAATAGTCCCGAAAATCTGATTTGATTTTTAATGGTTTTCATAATAATACTTTTTTAATAATAAATGTATAATAATAAATGATTAATTCTTGGTGAATTTGAGCGTTGTTGCTCCCTCAGGAGTTGTTACGCGGACAAAATAGAGTCCTGTGGACAAGTCTGCCACAGAGATGGCTCCGTTGTAATGTGGAATTTGTTGCAGAAGTCTTCCGTTAAGATCATAAATGGCAATTTTTTCTATCGTCTGAGCAGTTTGGATATGCAACATATCTTTTACAGGGTTGGGGCAGAGTATTACCTCTGCTGTTTTGGAAGATATTGGGAATACCAAAACATTGGTTTCTTCTATATTAAAATCTTTCCAAATCATTGCTGTTTGATATAATGCACCTGAACCAATAGGTACCTTCAAGGTAATATTGCTTGGGGTATGACCGCCAAAAACTGCCATAGAAGGGAGTAGCTGAAAAGGGGTTTCCCACGCAACAGTGATTTCTTCTAAATGAGAAGTCAGCTGATTGTCTATAGCAAAAGAACGCACTCCAAACGAGGTGATAGAATTAGGCAAAAAAATCGAGGTTAGTCCACTGCAATTTCTGAAACAGTAAAGTCCAAGAGTCGTTATTGAATTAGGAATCGTTATAGAGGTTAAACCGCTACAACCGAAAAAAGCTTCATCTTCAATAGTCGTTAGCGAATTAGACAACGAGAGAGAAGTCAATCCACTACAATCGGAGAAAGACCGCTCACCAATGGTAACTACAGAATTAGGAATAGTGATAGAAACCAAACTACTGCAGCGAAAAAACAGGGTAGTTTCGATGTTCGTTAAAGCATTAGAAAGCACCGCAGAGGTTAAGCCGGTACAATCAGAGAAAGCACTCTCCCCAAGAAACGTTACTGAATTAGGAATAGCTATTGCACTTAAAACACTACATTCCATAAAAGCACCATTCCCAATAAATGTAAGAGCATTGGAAAGAGTGCAAGAGGTCAATCCACTGCATTTATAAAAAGCAAGATTTCCAATGGATTTAACCGAATTAGGCATGGTAATAGAAGTTAATCCACTACAATATCCGAAAGCATTAGCCCCAACAGACACTACAGTATAAGTGTTAGAGCCATGGGTAACATTGGCAGGGATCACGACTACCCCTGAAATATAAGGCGTAGCCAAATTACTTTCACTACAAACCTCCACACGGGTCTCCGATAGGATTTTGTAATAAAGGGTTTTTCCCTCATAGACTGCAGAAAAATCATAAGCCTTCGCAGTGAAGGCGAAGCAGCAGATGGCTGCGATTAATAATAGTTTTTTCATAATGATTAATGGTTAATTTCTTTCTTCATCGCACTTTCGCCCCTTTAGTTGATAATAAGTTTTCCCGTACTCTTCTGCCCCTCACTCTCCACTGTATAGATATACACGCCGGAGACGAAGCGGCTTACGTCTATACACTCCTCATGC
>JAITTF010000264.1 GCA_031287215.1 Bacteroidales bacterium | reverse complement strand
CCCATTCTCAGATGCCGCCAAAAAAAGAGGTGTTCATGTTTTTCACCTCAATATTGGTCAACCTGATATTGAAACTCCTATAGGTGCCCGTTTAGCAGTGCAACATGCGAATGTGCACGTGATAGAATATTCCCACTCAGCAGGAATGATTAGCTACCGTAAAAAATTGGTAGAATACTATAAAAGTGTTGGTATTGACGTTACTACGGAAGAAATTATCGTTACCAACGGCGGTTCAGAAGGTATTCTTTTTGCTTTTAACAGCTGCTTAGACCCCGGTGATGAAGTGATTATTCCAGAACCATTTTATGCTAACTATAACGGCTTTTCTACGACCTCTGGCATCAAAGTGGTGCCTATTCATTCTGAAATTGAAACCGGTTTTGCTTTGCCTTCTATGGAAGAATTTGAGAAAATTATTACCCCCAAAACCAAAGCAATCATGATTTGTAATCCTAATAACCCTACCGGCTATTTGTATTCTAAAGAAGAACTGCTTAAATTGAGTGAAATTGTAAAAAAACATGGTATCTTCCTCTTTTCCGATGAGGTTTATCGCGAATTTTGTTACGATGGAGAAAAACATTTCTCAGTGATGCAACTTAAAGATATTGAACAAAATGTAATTTTATTAGATTCTGTATCAAAACGCTATAGTGCTTGTGGCGTGAGAATTGGAGCTTTTATTACCAAAAATAAAGAAGTCTATAATACAGCAATGAAATTTGCTCAAGCAAGATTAAGTCCTCCAACTTACGGACAAATTTTGGCAGAGGCTGCCGTTGACACCCCAAAATCTTATTTTGATGCCGTTATTAGCGAATATGTAAAACGTAGAAATTGTATCGTTGAAGCTATCAATAAGATGCCGGGATGTTTCTGTCCAAATCCTAAAGGCGCTTTCTATTGTGTGGCTCGTTTGCCAATCGACAACTCAGACAAATTCTGTCAGTGGCTGTTAGAAGATTTCCAATGCGACAATAAAACCGTGATGTTGGCTCCTGCTACCGGATTTTATTCTACTGCCGGTAAAGGAACCAATGAAGTACGGATCAGCTACTGTTTGAAAGTGGAAGACCTTCAACAAGCCATGAAATGCCTCGAAGAAGCGCTGAAAATTTATCCCGGAAGAACTAAATAACAAGTATGGATAACTGTTTAGATAAAATTCAACACCCTATTTACGCACTCACAGGCATTATTGCAGATGAATTGGGAGTAGAGGCTTATGCTGTGGGTGGTGTAGTACGTGATGTTTTTTTGAACAGAAACTCTAAAGATATTGATATTGTTGTAGTGGGAAGTGGTATTGAGGTGGCTAAAGCCGTAGCAGAAGCGATCTCTCCTTCTTTGAAAGTCAATGTCTATAAAACTTTTGGTACCGCCAGTTTCCCTTATCAAGATATTGTAGTAGAATTTGTGGGTGCCCGTAAAGAGTCTTATCAAGCTGATTCTCGAAATCCGATAGTGGAAGACGGCACACTGCAAGATGACCTTAATAGACGCGATTTTACAATTAATACTTTAGCTATTGCCCTGAATGGTACCCATAAAGGGAAACTAATTGATGTTTTTCATGGCGTTGAGGATATTAAAAATAAAATGATCCGCACTCCATTAGATCCTGACATTACTTTTTCCGATGATCCTTTGCGCATGATGCGTGCAGTGCGATTTGCTTCGCAATTGAATTTTACGATTACACCTGAGACGTTACAATCTATTAAAAGGAATGTTAATCGTTTAGAAATTATTACTATTGAACGAGTTGTGGAAGAATTTAACAAGATTTTACTCTCCTCAAAACCCTCTATAGGCATCAATTTATTGGCAGAAACGGGACTCCTTAAACAATTTTTGCCCCAAGTATTGTCTTTAAAAGGAATCGATTATATTGAAGGTAAAGGTCATAAGGACAACTATTTTCACACCTTGGAAGTAGTAGATAAAATTGCTTTGGTCAACAATAATCTATGGTTGGTATGGAGTGCGCTTTTGCACGATATTGCTAAACCGGCGACCAAAAGATTTGACAAGCAAATAGGATGGACCTTTTATGGACATGAAGTCGTGGGGGCACGAATGGCGGAAACAATCTTTAAAAGACTCAAACTACCTGCAAATGAAAAACTGAGATATGTAAAGAAACTTATCAATCTCCATCTACGACCCATAGCATTAGTTGAAGACCACATCACCGATTCGGCTATTAGAAGATTATTGTTCGATGCCGGAGACGACATCGACGATTTAATGCTCCTTTGTGATGCGGATATTACTTCCAAAAATCCCGAAAAAGTGAGAATGTTTCTCAGAAATTTCGAGAAAGTAAGAGAAAAATTAAAAGAAATAGAAGAAAAAGATAAAATAAGAAACTGGCAACCACCGGTAGATGGTGCCTTAATTATGGAAACTTTCGGATTAACCCCCTCAAAACCGGTTGGCATCATCAAAACAGCTATTAGGGAGGCTATATTAGATGGCAAAATAGAAAATAACTACAAAGCTGCCTACCAATTAATGTTGCAAGAAGGTGAAAAATTGGGGCTAAAACAAAAATAGTGACTATTTAAACAATTACATGATGTCTTTTTTGTCTGTTCAACATTTATCATTAGAATTAAAAAGGGACCAACAATGGAATACTATTCTAAAAGATGTTAATTTCAACATTAAAAAGGGAGAAGTTGTTGGTATAGTTGGAGAATCCGGATCTGGAAAGTCTATTACTGCACTCTCTATCATGCAATTGTTGAAACCTAATATTGCAAATTATAAATCGGGACAAATTTTGTTTACAAATAATTTGAACAATAAAGAGGAAGACATCATGCAAATGTCTGAAAAAAAGCTGCAAAAACTAAGAGGAAATAGAATTGCAATGATTTTTCAAGAGCCAATGAGTTCACTGAATCCGGTGATAAAATGTGGGCAACAGATTGCAGAATTACTATTATTGCATCATAAAACTACCAAAAAAGAGGTCAAAAACAAAATTTTTACTCTGTTTGAAGAAGTAATGTTGCCAAAACCAGAACGTATTTACAACGCTTATCCTCATGAATTATCGGGAGGGCAAAAGCAAAGAGTGATGATTGCCATGGCAATGAGTTGTCATCCTGACCTATTAATTGCGGATGAACCGACTACAGCTTTAGATGTTACAGTGCAAAAAGGAATTTTAGAACTCATAAAAAAACTACAACAAAACTACGAAATGAGCATCATTTTTATCTCACATGATTTAGGTGTAATCGCTGAAATTGCAGACCGTGCTCTTGTACTCTATAAAGGAGAAATTGTGGAAACCGGAACCATCAAAAATCTCTTTAATAACCCTCAACACCCATATACTCAGGGACTATTAGCTTGTCGTCCTCCCATTCATTGCCGTTTAAAACATCTCCCTACAGTAGAAGATTTTATAACAAAACAAAATGAAAACAATACCAATGATAAGTTTCATCATGAAGCCAATATTTGTACAACAGAAGAAAGAAATAGACACCTTCGTAAAATATATGCTCTTCCGCCAATTCTAAAAATCAATAATCTTTACAAAAAATACCCCATAAGGAAGTCCGGATTGTTCAATCAAAAAGAATTTATTACCGCTGTAGATCATGTCTCTTTAGATGTCTATGAAGGTGAAACTCTCGGGATTGCCGGTGAATCGGGATGCGGAAAAACTACTTTAGGAAGATTAATTATTCAACTTATTAAGCCATCTTCAGGATCAATTATTTACAAAAATCAAGATCTTAATTTGTTAAACAATAAAGAGTTGACAAAAATAAGAAAAGAAATACAAATGATTCTGCAAGATCCTTATTCTTCATTAAATCAAAGAATTACTATTGGTTCTGCAATCATAGAACCAATGCTTATACATCATATTGGGCACAATCATCAAGAGAGAAAAAACCTCGCAATGGAGTTATTAATACGAGTAGGTTTAGAAGAAAATCATTTTTACCGCTATCCCCATGAATTTTCAGGAGGACAACGTCAGCGAATATCTATCGCCAGAGCTTTAGCTGTCAATCCGCGATTTATTATTTGTGACGAATCGGTTTCCGCTCTTGATATTTCAGTGCAAGCCCATATTCTAAATCTATTAAATGAACTTAAAAAAGAGTTTCAATTTACCTATATTTTTATTTCTCATGACCTGTCGGTCGTAAAATTCATTTCTGACCGAATTGCCGTCATGCAATCAGGAAAAATTGTAGAAATTAATGAAGCTGACGAGCTCTTTCTTCATCCAAAAACAAATTATACCAAACATTTAATACAGGCAATTCCTGCAATCAAATAAGTCGATAGTTGTTTGATAATTTTGTATATTTGCATCTTAAAATTTGTCATTTCTATGCTCTCTATTTCCATACCTATTTATAATTTCAATGTTTCTAATTTAGTATCAAAATTAGATTTTGAGATCAAACAGAAAAATCTGCCTGTAGAAATCATCTTGATTGATGATGCTTCTGCTCCCGAATTTAAAGAGCTAAACAAAACGATTTGTTCCCATTTTACCTATATTGAATTAGAACAAAACATAGGAAGAGCGCGAATCCGAAATCTATTTGTAAAATATGCCAAATATGATTATCTTCTTTTTTTAGATTGTGATTCGTGGATGGTTCAAGATGATTTTATTGAAAATTATTTAAAAATAATAAAAACAGGGAAAACACCAGTCGTCTGTGGAGGCAACAAATACCCTGATGAAAAACCGGCAAGAAAATTTCGGCTTGCTTGGAATTATCGGCATACAAAACAAAGCAAAAATGCCTTTCAACGAAATTTATTACCTAATCACTCTTTCATGACTAATAATTTTGTAATCAATAAAATAGTATTGTTGCAAATTCCTTTTGAAGAACGATTATTTTATTATGGACATGAAGATACCTTGATGGGATTTCAATTGTTAGAAAACAACATTTCTATATATAATATTGATAATGAAGTGATTGATACAGATCTTCAACTAAATAGTATCTATTTAACAAAAACAGAAATGGCAGTCAAAAATCTATTACAGATTCTGCAATGGGTAGAGGACAAAAAAACATTCAGTAATTCGGTAAGGCTGTTGCGGTTTTATGAACGATTATCACATTTCCCGATTTTTAAGTCTCTTTTTCGCTGTTTCTTTTGGATCAAGAGACCGGTTATCAAATGGTGGTTAACGACCGGTTATGGTTCTCTATGGCTGTTGAATGTCTATAAATTAGGGATTTTGATGGAAGAAATAGAGACTCCTACAGTCTCCTCATAACCTCTTCGATCACACTTCGTTTCCACTCATAAAAGGTCCCTTCCATCAATTTTTGTCGCGCAGTTTTTACTAATTGCAAATAAAAGGTCAAATTGTGTAAAGAGCCAATCATGGGTCCCAGCATTTCATCGGAAGTATATAAATGTCGCAGAAAAGCTTTTGAGCAATTTTTATCTATAGAAAGTTCACTCTCTTCATCAAGCAGAGAAAAATCAAACTTCCATTTTTCGTTTTTCATATTCATCATGCCATGCCAAGTAAAAACCATGCCATTTCTACCATTCCTGGTAGGCATTACGCAGTCAAACATATCAACACCCATAGCAATACCTTCCAAAATATTTGCCGGTGTACCCACTCCCATCAAATAACGAGGTTTGTCTTTAGGTAATATTTGACAGCAAATATCGGTCATTTCATACATCAATTCCGTAGGCTCTCCTACAGACACTCCTCCAATAGCATTGCCTTCCCTTCCCATTGAAGCAATAAATGCTGCCGACTCTTTTCGTAACTCCTTGAATACACTTCCTTGAACTATTGGAAACAACGTTTGACCATAGCCATATTTGCCTTCTGTTTCATCGAAACGCTTACAACAACGTTGAAGCCAATTGTGGGTGATTTTCATCGACTTTTTTGCATATTCAAAGTCGCAAGGATAGGGAACACACTCGTCAAAAGCCATCATGATGTCCGCCCCTATTGACCGCTGAATGTCCATAACTCGTTCAGGGCTAAAAAGATGTCGCGAACCATCAATATGAGACTGAAACCAGACTCCTTCTTCGGGTTTGATTTTGCGGCGATGAGCAAGAGAAAACACCTGAAATCCACCACTATCCGTCAGAATAGGTTTTGTCCAACCGTTAAATTTATGCAATCCACCGGCAGCCTCAAGCACCTCTATACCGGGTCTGAGAAACAGATGATAGGTATTTCCCAAAATAATCTGAGCTTTTATATCATCATATAAATTGTCAATATTGACCCCCTTTACCGCTCCTAAAGTGCCTACAGGCATAAAAATCGGGGTTCCTATTGTACCGTGGTCTGTAGTGATAACACCTGCCCTTGCAGAGCAGTTAGGATCATTTTTTTCTATTTTAAATTTCATTCAAAATTATTTTTTTTCGATTCCTTTACTTATTGAGTTGTTTTACAAAAAAATAAAAAAACAATAATCTTCTTTTATTCAGCTAAATAATATGATTACTAAACTTTCTTTTTTTAGTTAAAACTATCGATTACAAATCTTACATACCGTACTCTTCACCTCTTTGTTATCAAAAATCGAAATCGGCAATTTGTCAAATAAACTACAAAGTCTCTTCGGGTTTTTCTCGGCAGCCATTTTGACCGATTTGGTATATATCGAACTCATAAACATATTCTCATTAGTCGAAGCAAGCGATATATAGGAAAATAAAAAATCTTCAGAAATAGATTCATTACCCATAAAAGGATCCATCAAAGAGACTGCGAAAGCATAATCATGCCTTTTTACAAAATAAGAGGCAATTTTATAAGCATTTTCCCAATTTGCGATTTTGGTCTGGGAAAGCGTTTTTATTTTATTGAAAGTAGCATTGGATAAATTGTCGATTTCAGACGTAAGCGGTTGCTTTTCAATAAAAAGAATCACTTTTAATTGAAATTCCAAATTAATTCTATCTACCTCCTCTTTAGGAATAGCCGAAATGGTATAAAGACGGTCAATTTCAGACTGTAATTTAGTAACATCAGCCGTAGTTTTTAAGGGATTCGTATAAAAATTAAGCACTACATTGTTGGCTACTGCGGTAGGATTAGTAGCATTGTATGCAATATAACGTTTCATCTCTTGAGAGAGTTGCGATGAGAGGCTGTCTTTTACACAGAATGCAAGATAGATTTTATTCATCAAAAATGGTTGATAGTTTTTATTATCAGGTATTTGCATTTTATTGGGATCAAAAGTCTTGTACAGCTGTTTTTCCGCTTTTTTGATCATATATTTTTGAATAGACATAGCTAACGCATTGTTTTTATCGGCAATAGCTTTATTAAATTTCGACACCGTAAAATCCAACTCATTAGCGCCTTCAATTTCATAAACAATGTTCATTCTTACAGTAGCATAACGTTGATTCACTAAATACTCTTCTATCTCCTTAGCAATTTTCCCTTTATCTGCTTTCAAACGTTTAATAGCTTCTTCTTTGCCATAAAGTACTAAATCATAATAATCACTACTATTAACTAACTCTTTTTGAAACAGATCCCAAGAATCTTCGTAGCTAATATTTTTCGGATCTGCAATGTTAAATTTCTGCGCTACGATTTTACTAATCGACTCAGCTCTTTGCTTTTGAATATTCAAAGCTGCTTGTTCTTTTGACTGTTCTAAGGAGTTATAAGCCACAATTTCAAAACTTTGCAATTTAAAAGCAGGCACATTTTGGGCAGTGAAAATAGAATCTAAATCCTCTATAGTAAAAGAATTTTTGCCGGTAGTAAAAGGAATTTGAAATTCAAGATGATCCTCTTCCGCAAAAGCAACCCAATCACCGGCATTTTTTACAGTATTAATATCCTTAAAAAAATTGACTTTTTCGGTAAAAGCAACTTTTTTAACTTCGATACTCTTTTTAAAAATAGTGCGACATGCGACACTCCCCTCTTTTAGAAAAATGATATTTACATCGTAAGGTTCTTCAATATTAACCTCCTCCGGCACAGTAGCTATACTTGCCGAAACTATCAATGATTTAGGATCTGCAGTAGTATTGGCGATCATAATTTTTTCAAAAGTAATGGGTTTGGTAACAAAACCACGATGAGCAGTGGAGTTGTCAACAATCGTCTTTTCACAATCATATTGAACATACTGAACAAAATCAAGTACAAATGCATCTCCCTCTTTACCAATCATTTTTTTAAGTTCTTTGGAATTATCGCAATTAAAAGCAACTTTTTCCCCTTCAATTGTAATGTAAGACAAAAGTTTTTCTAAAGAAAAATCATCCAAACATTTTTTGCAAATTTTTGCATCAAACTCTTTCAATCCTGCTTTGCCTTTTTTATAAGGGAGGTTTTTCTCACCCATTTTAGGTTTATAAGCCGTAAAAATTCTGTCATCTCCCAGAACGATAGATACATACATAGATTTCATATCTTTATCAGTTTCAAAACCTAACCCAATGGCGGTATATTTTTTATCCAAGAAAAGAACGGAAGTTTTTGAGTTAGTAAGAAGAGGTTTCACAATTTCCATACAAAGGTCATAAATCGAATACTCTTCTATACCATTAAATGTCTTTGCTTTAGCTACAATTTCTATGGCTGAAGAAGAGAGTCCGTATTTTTGCAGCCTTTTGGATAGTGTGCCATATAACATTTCGTTACTCTCCGTTTTTTCATTTTTCAGTGCCTGAAAATCCGCCTGAAATTGTGCAGTAGAATCAATCATGACATCATGTTTCAGAGGCTCTACGTAAGCATACTGTTTTCGAGCAATATCAATCATTTCAATCATACAACTGTAAAAAACAGCTCGATTATAGTTGATGGGATTAAAATTTTTGACATATTCCTTATTTTCTTTCAATTTTTCAGGATTAAAATCGGAATAAGGATTAGAAATCTGTCCTATTGATAAATTGTTTATTATCAATATTATGACAACTATACAAGCGGTTATTTTAACTTTCATAATGATATACTTTTATCCTAAGTTAATAGGTTTGCAATAATAATAAAAAAAACGATACCGACAAATAAATTTTCGATAAAAATCTATCTTTTTCTTCTTTATTTTCACAGAAACAAATTTTTTTAAAAAAAAAAGCGTAATTTTGCTCTTTCAAAATAAAAAGTAAAAAACAATGTTCAAAGTACCTGTTTTAATAGTGATATACAATAGAGTCGAAAATACTCACAATTTGTTTCAGATCCTTAGAAAAATAAAGCCGGAGAAGCTCTATGTTGCCGGTGATGGTGCACTTCACAACGATAGACAAGACTATATCAACTGCATGAAAACCCGTCATGTATTCATGCCGGAATGGAAGTGTAACTTGCAACTTTTGTTCAATGATGAACACCTTGGCAAATCAAAACAGGTTTGGCAAGCCATCAATTGGTTCTTTACTCATGAACCTGAAGGCATTATTCTGTTTGATGATATGCTCCCTAATGATGATTTTTTCTATTATTGTGAAGAATTATTGGAAAAATATAGAAATAATCCTAAAATTGTACATATTAGTGGCACTAATTTTCACAATAAAAAAGAAAAAACCGACAACTCTTACTATTTTTCCGCCTATCCTGGATTATGGGGCTTTGCCACTTGGGCTGACCACTGGAAAGGCTTTAACTTAGACATGACCTTGCTTAACGGCGAAAATTTTGGCAAAATGATTGCCGATTATTTCGACAAATCAAGAGAAAAACTCTATTGGTTAAGACGTTATTATATACTTAAAAAACATAAATTGGATATTTGGGAATATCAATATATTTATCACCTCTGGTATCTACATGGACTCTCTATTACACCAAATGTAAATTTAGTTACAAATATAGGTCTTAGGGATAAAAAAAGAAGAATCCGCAAGCTTACGCGCTATACCGACAAAATTATGCCTTTAGTGCATCCTAAAGAGATTACACAAAATAAAAAAGCCGACAAATACTCCTTTAAACACGTTTACAATAAAGCATTTATTAAAATGTTTGCTAATTGGTTTAACGAATATCTCTTAGGAAAAGAAAAGAAAATCTAATCACTTATGAATCAATCACTTTATTTGCTAAAATTTCACCCCATTTTGAAAGAAAAAATCTGGGGTGGCGAAAAAATTGAAACTATTCTCGGCAAATGTTTTCATCCTGCCTCTAACTGCGGTGAAAGTTGGGAATTGTCAGGGTTGGAAGGAGATATCTCTATCGTTGCAAATGGTTTTTTAGAAGAAAATGACCTGAATGAACTGACAGAAATATACATGTATGACCTGTTGGGCGATGAGCCTTACCTTAAATATGGTTTAGGATTCCCTTTGTTGATTAAATTTATTGATGCTAAAGATGACCTGTCAGTACAGATACACCCTGATGATGAATTTGCTCAAGAGCATTATCAAATGAACGGCAAAAATGAGTTGTGGTACGTGATGGATGCTGATGATGGTGCCGGATTATACGTAGGTTTTAAAAATAAAACTACTAAAATGCAATTTGCTGAAGCAGTCAAAAAGGGCACTGTGGACCAACTTCTTAATTTCTATCCGGTAAAAGAGGGCGATGTTTTTTATATTCCTGCCGGTACGGTGCATGCCATTGGCAAAGGGGTAATGCTTGCTGAAATCCAACAGTCTTCGGATATTACTTTGAGGGTTTTTGA
>JAITTF010000243.1 GCA_031287215.1 Bacteroidales bacterium | reverse complement strand
CCCGGCCACGCCAATGGTACTGCACACCGTGTGGGAGAGTAGGTCGCTGCCAACTTTTTTAGAAAACCTGTTAAGTAAAAAACTTAACAGGTTTTTTTCGTTGGAGGAAGCCCGCTTTTTGGTTTTAAAGGATTTCTATATAGCAATTATGAGAATTACCAACAAAAAATTGCATAAATCTGTCTAATATTAAATTATCTTAGTATTTTTGTGAAAATTAAAATGCTAAAAGTTTAGACAGATATGAATACACTAACTAATTTTACAGGTTTATATTCTCTATCAAAGACATTAAGGTTTGAATTGAAGCCGCTTGGAAAGACATCCGAATATATCCGGAACAACGGCATTTTGGATAAGGATGAACATAGAGCCGATAGTTACAAAGAAGTCAAAAAACTCATTGACGAGTACCACAAAGCATTTATCGAATCGTCTTTGGCAAGTTTTCAACTCAATGAAGATGATTTGAAAAATTATTTTCTTTACTATCACATTAAAAATAAAGACGATGCTCAAAAGAAAGCATTTGAAAAGGTACAGACAAATTTGAGAAAGCAAATTGCCAAAGCCTTCGATACCAAACGCCTGTTCGGCAAAGAGCTGATTAAGGAAGATTTACTTACTTTTGATTATGTAAAACAAGATGCCTTACGAACAAATTTAGTGCTCGAATTTAAAGATTTTACTACCTATTTTACAGGTTTTCACGAAAACCGAAAAAACATGTATTCCGATGAAAATAAATCTACTGCAATTTCATTCCGTTTAATAAGTGATAATTTGCCGAAATTCATCCGCAACATGGATAATTTTGAAAAAATTAAAAGTCCTTTGGAAAAAGAAATTAATACTTTATACAGACAATTTGAAGCGTATTTGAATATAGCTGAAATTGCCGAATTATTCCGTTTGGATTATTACAGCAAAGTATTAACTCAAAAACAAATAGATGTTTACAATCTGATAATCGGCGGAAAATCGGAAGGAAATATAAAAATCCAAGGTTTGAACGAATACATTAATCTTTACAATCAACAACAAAAAGATAAAAACAGTCGCCTACCGAAGTTTACCCTTTTGTTTAAGCAGATTTTAAGCGATAAAGAAGCCATTTCGTGGTTGCCCGAACAGTTTGAAAGTGATAATGAAGTTTTAGAGGCAATAGAAAAAGTTTATCAAGAAATCCCTTTTAATGAAATTCAATCGCTGATAAACAAATTATCCAACTACGATTTGTCTAAAATATTTATTCGTAACGATTTGAGTCTGACGGATATTTCGCAAAAATATTTAGGTCATTGGTCGGAAATTACAAAATCCATCGAAAATCAAAAGAATGTCGATAGTTTTTCACTCGAATATTTGAACAAATGTACCGGAAAAAATCTCGAAAATTATTTCCAAAACTTTGGGAAAACGGATAATATTGACGATTTATTTACCCTCATTCAAAATAATTATATTGCTGTTAAAAACCTTTTAAATACCAATTATCCAAACAATAAATCGTTGAAACAAGACAAGCGAAACGTGGAGCTTATAAAGAATTTGTTGGACAGTATTAAAAACTTGCAGCACTTTATCAAACCGCTGCTTGGTAATGGCGATGAACCGGAAATAGAGAGTGTTTTTTACAATGAATTTGAAAATCTTTGGGAAGAATTGGACAAAATAACGCCGCTTTACAACAAAGTACGGAATTACGTTACGCAAAAGCTCTATTCTACGGAAAAGATAAAATTGAATTTTGAAAATTCTACGTTATTGAACGGTTGGGATGTGAATAAGGAACGGGATAATACAAGCGTAATTTTACGGAAAGACGGTTTGTATTTCTTGGCAATTATGAATAAAAAATTCAACAAAGCGTTTGAAGATAAAGCAGCTATCGGCGATGGGTTTGAAAAAATGGAATATAAACTTTTGCCAGGCGCTAATAAAATGTTACCAAAAGTTTTCTTTTCAAAAAGTAGAATTGCCGAGTTTAATCCGTCCGAAAAATTAATAGAAAATTACGAAAAAGAAACGCATAAGAAAGGAGATAATTTTAATATAAACGATTGTCGAGAATTGATAGATTTTTTCAAAACGTCAATAAACAGACATGAAGATTGGAAAAACTTTGATTTCCATTTTTCCGAAACATCTACTTATCAGGACTTGAGCGGATTTTATCGCGAAGTGGAACAACAGGGATATAAAATTACTTTTCGAGATATTTCCGAAAGCTATGTCAATCAATTAGTTGACGAAGGAAAACTTTATCTTTTCCAAATCCACAACAAAGATTTTTCTCCGTTCAGTAAAGGCTCGCCCAACATGCACACGCTTTATTGGAAAATGTTGTTTGACGCAGAAAATCTAAAAGATGTTGTGTATAAACTCAATGGAGAAGCAGAGGTATTTTATCGTAAAAAATCCCTGAATTACAAGGATGAAATTTGGCAAAAAGGACATCATTCCGAAAAATTAAAAGACAAATTTAACTATCCGATTATTTCAAAAAGGCGTTATGCACTTGATAAATTTCAATTCCATGTACCTATTACCCTGAATTTTAAGGCAACCGGAAATGAGCGAATCAATGACCGGGTAAATCAATACATTAAAAACAACGGCGTAAAACACATTATCGGCATTGACCGCGGCGAACGTCATTTGTTGTATTTGAGTTTGATAGATTTACAAGGTAATATCGTCAAACAATTCTCTTTGAATGAAATTGTCAATGAATACAACGGCAATACCTACAAAACCAATTATCACAATTTGCTGAACAAGAAAGAAGGCGACCGCGATGAAGCGCGAAAAAGTTGGCAAACCATTGAAACCATTAAAGAACTCAAAGAAGGATATTTAAGTCAGGTTATTCATAAAATTGCCCAATTGATTGTCGAATACGATGCCATTGTCGTATTGGAAGATTTGAATTTCGGTTTTATGCGAGGCCGGCAAAAAGTAGAAAAACAAGTGTATCAAAAATTTGAGAAGATGCTGATTGATAAACTTAACTATTTGGTTGACAAAAAGAAACAAGTATCCGAAGCGGGCGGTTTGCTGAAAGCCTACCAATTGACCAATAATTTCACAAGTTTCAAAGAAATGGGTAAACAAAACGGTTTCCTCTTTTATGTACCGGCGTGGAACACAAGCAAGATTGACCCCGTAACCGGTTTTGTCAATCTGTTTGATACTCGCTACGAAAGCGCCGAAAAAGCAAAAGCGTTTTTTGCGAAATTTGCCGATATTCGCTACAACAACGATAAAAACTATTTTGAATTTGTCGTGGACAATTATACCCAATTCAATGCCAAAGCCGCCGACACGCAACAAAATTGGACTATTTGCACAAACGCTACCCGGATAGAAACGTTTCGCAATCCCGAAAAAAACAATCAATGGGACAACCGGGAAATCGTTTTGACAGATAAATTTAAGGAATTGTTTGGGAATGATTAACAAAA